>CALKMQ010000238.1 GCA_938092125.1 uncultured bacterium | reverse complement strand
ATAACTTCTCAAAATGATGAAAAGAAAAACATCCTTGTTAGTGATATCGAAAAAAAATTAAGTGAGTATTTTTCGTCAGTTTATGTAGAAGTAGAACAAAAAGCGCCAAATGGGCCTCCGCCCGGAGCTCAAGCTTCTCCTCCAGAGCCTGTATTGCCAAATGTTAAACACGTAATAGCAATTGCGAGTGGCAAGGGAGGAGTTGGTAAATCAACAGTGGCATCTAACATTGCTTGTGGCTTAAATGAGAAAGGATACAAAGTTGGTCTTTTAGATTTGGATATTTATGGACCTTCTCTTCCTATTACATTGGGAATAAATGAGCAACCAGAGATGACAGACAATAAAAAACTTGTACCCATTAATAAATTTGGTCTGAAAGTGATGAGCTTTGGTTTTATAAGTGGTAATGATACACCTGTAATTTGGAGAGGTCCTTTAGTTTCAAGGATGACCGAACAATTTTTTAAAGATGTTGAATGGGGTGAACTTGATTATTTAATTTTAGACTTACCACCAGGAACAGGAGATGTGCAGCTCACGCTCACTCAAAAACTACGCATGTCTGGGGCTATTATTGTTACAACTCCGCAAGATATTGCATTATCAGATGTAAGAAAGGGCGCTGATATGTTTAGAAAAGTAAAAACGCCTATTTTGGGAGTTGTTGAAAATATGTCTGGTCTTTTCATTAACGGTGTTATTAAGGATGCAAATGGTAATGAAGTTAATGGTGGTACAATTATAACGGATGTTGGATCTGATTATCAAATTCAAGATAGCGGAGAATTTGAACTTTCATTAGACCTCTTTAAAAAAGGTGGTGGTTTAGCTGAGAGTAAGCGGCTAGAAATCCCATTAATAGGGCAAATACCTATCTCCAATGATATTGTTAGTGCTACTGATAATGGAGAACCGTTGATACGTTTGAATCCTGAACATAAAGCATCCAAAATATATATGTCCATTGTTGAGAAAATGGTATCAATTTTAGATGAGACTCAATGATAAGGAACATTCTAACGATTGTTTTAGTATAACGTTCAAAATAGCTGATGTCTTAAAGTCGAAGATTTAAAACTATCTTTATCTTTCCGACAAGATTCTTATGAAACCAAAGACAATAGATAAATCCGAATTAAAAACAATACCTAGGCATATTGCTATTATTATGGATGGAAATGGGAGGTGGGCAAAAGAAAGAGGTTTGCCTAGAATAGCTGGTCATCGCGAGGGAATTAACTCTGTTAGAGAAATAACCAAAATATGCGGAGAAATAGGCGTAAAGTATTTAACGTTGTACACTTTTTCTACAGAAAATTGGAATAGACCTAAAACAGAAGTCAAAGCATTGATGACTTTGTTACTTTCCACTATAAAAAAAGAGATAAAAGAGTTACACAAAAATAATGTTAAATTCTCTACTATAGGAGATATTTCAATTTTGCCTAAGGGAACAGTTAAAGGTATTAAAGAAGGTGAAAAGTTAACATTTGATAACTCTGGTTTGAATTTAATCCTAGCTTTGAATTATGGAAGTAGGCAAGAAATAATTTCTGCTGTAAATAATATAGTTTTAGATATTAAAAAAGGTGATCTAGAGAGTAACTCAATCGATGAAAATATTTTCTCTTCATATTTAGATACGAATAACTGTCCAGATCCAGATTTATTAATTCGTACTAGTGGAGAATTAAGAATAAGTAATTTTCTTTTATGGCAGTCAGCATATACAGAGATGTATTTAACAAACACATATTGGCCCTCTTTTAGAGAAAATGAATTGTTTACAGCAATATTTGATTTCCAAAATAGAGAACGTAGGTTTGGAAAAACTAGTGAACAACTAGAAAATTAAAATGAAAAAATATATAGTTCTATTTTCAATTTTTAGCATCCTATTCGCACAAGGTAACCAAGAATTTTTATTAAAAGATGTAAAAGTTGAAGGCAATATTGTGTCGACTGCAAACACAATTATTTTTACATCTGGCCTACGTAAAGGGTTAAAAGTATCCTCCGCAGAGTTTCCAAGAGCTATTAAAAGGTTGTGGCAACTTGGTCTGTTTGATGATGTGCAAATCAGGTACGATGAGGAAGTGGGAAATGAAGTTAGTATCACCTTGTTAGTTTCTGAATCTATGGTTGTCGGCGATGTAAAATATGAGGGAAACAAGAAGATAAAAAATAGCAAATTTAAAGAAGAGCTTGATATAGTTACAGGGCAAAGAATAAAGCCTAATTTACTTCACGAAAAAATTAAAGAGATAAAAACTCTGTATTTTGAAAAAGGATATCTTAATGTGGAGGTTAAAGCAGATTTAATTGATTCTAAAGCCATAGAAAATCTTTTCGATGGAAAAGCTAAAAATATTACAAAAGATATTGTTTTTAGTATTTCAGAGAATAAAAAAATAAAACTCAGAAATATCTATTTTAAAGGGAATGATGTTTATTCGAATTTGAAATTAAGAATGCTAATGAAAGAGACGAAGCAGCAAAGGTGGTATTATTTTTGGAGGACAGCCTTTGATAAAGATGACCTCGAACTAGATAAAGAAAAAATCGTTGAATTTTATCATAATAAAGGACACAGAGATTTTTCAATTTTATCCGATTCAATAATTTATGATGGTGAAAGTAAATATTTAGATGTAGTAATAAATGTTAATGAGGGTCCTAAGTATAAATACAGAAACTTTACATGGGAAGGGCAATCATTATACTCAGAAGACATACTGTCAAGAGCATTAGGTCTTTCTATTGGCGACAATTACAGTGAAGAAGCTTTTTCTCGAGCAGTTTATGATAGAATGCAAGGGCTTTATATGGATAAAGGCTATATATACAGTCGTATTGAACCGGAAATAACCCCAGTGGGAGTTGATTCGCTTGATGTCCATTTTGTTATTGCTGAAAATCATAAAGTATATATTAGAAATATATCTATCAAAGGAAATGATAGGACAAGGGAAAACGTAATACGAAGGATTATGCGTATTTATCCTGGGGACGTCTTTAATAAAGAGCGTTTGATGAGAACTCATCGAGAGATAATGATGTTAAATTATTTTGCAAACGTGATCCCAGATGTAGTACCTGTCGATGATAATCAAGTGGATATAGAAGTGACGGTAGAAGAAAAATCTTCAGGCCAAGCAAATATGAATATGGGGTTTAGTCAAGCTTATGGTGTTACAGGGGGCGGAGGGTTTTCACTGCCTAATTTTAGAGGGAAAGGACAGCATTTAGCATTGTCTTTTGAAGTTGGCGCTGCTAACTATAATAATACATACTTTGGAAGTAGTTATAAGCCCCAGAAAAGAGAAAGAGCAAGTATTAGTTTTACTGACCCAATGTTTAATGACACAAATAACTTATTAAGCGGTTCGTTATTTTATAGTTTTTCTGGCCGATCATCACAGTATTATGCTCCTTTAGATATGGTCACTAAAGGTGGAAGTTTTAGATGGGGGCGAAGATTTAAATGGCCAGATGACTATTTTAGAGGTAGTTGGTCATTTACAGCACACCAAAGAGTTTATGAGGCGGATAATGAAGAGCAACTACAATTGTATACTGGCGGTCTAAGTGAAACTGTAGGTGTAAGCATTACACAATCGCTGAGCCGTGATAGTAGAGATCATCCGGAGTTTCCAACAATTGGTTCATTGATGGCAATCAGCAGTAGTATTTCTGGAGGACCTTTAGGTGGTAATGAAGATTTTCATAAGCATGTATTAAATCTTGAATGGTATACGCCGACAGTTTGGAAGTTTGTCTTAATGAGTTCAGTAAAAATTGGCGGTATCAAAACTTTAAAATCAACAGATGGTGAAAGGTCTATGGTACCTTTTAATGAGCGGTTTATTATGGGTGGTAGCGGCATGGTTTATGGAAACCCTTTGAGAGGTTATGAAGATAATAAAATAGGACCCCTTACTTCAAGTGGTGGCCCTTTTGGTGGAAATGCACTTATAAAAGTAACATCAGAGTTTCGTATTCC
>CALKMQ010000237.1 GCA_938092125.1 uncultured bacterium | reverse complement strand
TCCATACCAAACAGATTTTGAGCACTATTCAAGCTTACATATGCAAGGTTTTTATCATATTCTTCCATACCTGATTTAAATATTCCACTGACTTGATATTTACTATATTTTAAATTTATAAGTTTCCCAGTATAACCATTTAACGGTGCGACAACTAAAACATCTGAAAAATACAACTTTAGATTATCACTAAAAGATCCTCCAATTATGATATTATTATCAGCTATAAATCTATCTTTCAAGTTTAAAAATGAAGGATTGCTGAAAGATTCTATACCTTCAACTAATAGACCTTCAGTATTGTTACCTTTATGAACGACAAGCATTCCTCTAACAAAAGGGTTCACTTCGATTTCCAAGTTTGATGCAAGTAGCATAGAATCTAAACGGTCTGATTCATTAATAGGTTTTCCAAAGACAGTTTTAATGCGAATTTGGCCATCAATATTTGAAATTTTATTTGCTAAAACTTCTTCAAAACCTTTAATGATACTCATAGTGAGGATAAGTGAAAAAACCCCTATCGCCAAGCCAAAAATCGCCAAAGAAATTGCGTTGGATGAAAAGCTACTTTTTTTACCGCCTTTAAAATACCGCAGCGCAAACTGCAGATATAAATTCATTTTTAATATTTTTCCGGTCTCATAGTTGGGAATAGTATTACGTCCCTTATCCAATGATTATTTGTAAGCAGCATTATTAATCTATCTATACCAATTCCAACACCCCCAGTAGGCGGCATACCAATCTCCATTGCCTTAATAAATTCCTCGTCAATTGGTTGGGCTTCTTCGTCTCCCTGATCTCGTAATTTCGATTGCTCTTCTAATCTTGATCTTTGATCAATCGGATCATTCAGTTCTGAAAAAGAATTCGCAAATTCAGCTCCACCAATAAACAATTCAAACCTTTCTACAATATTATCACTGCCATCTCTCTTTAATTTTGCTAAGGGTGATATCGATTTAGGGTAATCAATAACGAATGTTGGAGCTATGAGATTAGGTTCAACTAGTGTACTCATCAGACCATCTAGCATTTGACCAACATTACAATTATCTTCAATGTCTATGTTATTATCTTTACAAACTGTCAACATCTCAGACTTATCCATTTTTTCTAAATCAACACCTGTAGCCTTTTCGAGTAAAGCATAAAAAGACTTTTTCTCAAATTTTTTAGAAAGATCTATTTTTAATTTCCCCCAATTAATTTTTAAATCGCCGATACATTTTGCAGCATTCCGTATAATTTCTTCAACGAGCTCCATACAGTCTTCATAATCAGCATAAGCCCAATAAAACTCTAACATTGTAAACTCTGGATTATGGTTCTTGTCCATGCCTTCATTCCTAAAATCTTTTGACATTTCATAAACTTTTTCGAAGCCACCAATTATAAGCCTTTTTAAGTAAAGCTCATCAGCAATTCTTAAAAAAAGTTTTTGATCAAGAGCATTATGATGGGTTGTAAAAGGCCTTGCGTTAGCTCCTCCATATATTGGCTGAAGGACAGGTGTCTCAACCTCCAAAAACTGCTTAGCGTTAAGAGTTGCTCTTATTTCATTAATAATTTGAGTACGTTTTATGAAGGTTGACCTTGTTTCGGCATTCACAATCAAGTCTAAATGACGGTTTCTGTATCGAAGTTCCTTATCTGTAAAGGCGTCATAAACTTCACCCTCTTTTTCTTTGACGATTGGTAGCGGTCGTATGCTCTTTGATAAAACATCAAATTTTTCAGCAGATATAGAAATCTCCCCCACTTTTGTTTTAAAAACAACACCACTTATTCCAATAAAATCACCAATATCCATTAATTTAAAAGCATCATAAATATTTTCACCAACATTATCTTTTTTTATAAAAATTTGAATTCGTCCTTTGTCATCCATTACATGTATGAAAGAAGCTTTTCCCATTTTCCGTAAAGCCATAATTCTTCCCGCGATACAAACAATTTTATTCTCAAGATTATTAAAACCATCAAGTATTTCAATACTTTTATGAGAAGGTGAGAAGTTATGAGGGTAGGGATTAATGCCTAACTCTTTAAGTTTGTTTAATTTTTCTTTACGAAAGTCAATAATTTGATTAATACTTTTATTTTTTTCAGTCATAATTTTATTTTCCTGTCACTTTATAATAATTCTTTATTCATTTGGCCTAGCAAGTACGCTTTTATAAAAATATCTATATCTCCATCCATTATACTTTGTATGTTTCCAGTTTCTTCTTTTGTCCTGTGATCCTTAACGAGATTATATGGATGAAAAACATAAGAACGTATTTGACTACCCCATGCAATATCTTTTTTTTTATCTTCTAAATCTTTTTGCTTTTCTTTTTCTTTATCTATTTCAAGCTGATATAATCTTGCCTTTAACATTTTCATAGCTTGATTTTTATTTTTATGCTGTGAACGCTCATTTTGACATTGAGCAACTATACCAGACGGTAAATGCGTTATTCGAACTGCTGAATCAGTTTTATTTACGTGCTGACCTCCAGCTCCACTTGCTCTATATGTATCGATTCGAAGATCAGTAGGATTTATATCGATTTCAATAGATTCATCAACCGCTGGAAATACATATACAGAAGCAAAAGAAGTGTGTCTACGACTATTAGAATCAAAAGGAGAAATTCTAACCATTCGATGAACACCAAATTCTGCTTTTGCTTGACCATAAGCATAATCTCCTTTTACTTCAAACGTAACATCCTTAATGCCAGCCTCATCCCCAGCCTGAAAGTCTAATATAGAAAATTCAAATCCTTTTTTTTCTGCCCAACGCCCATACATTCTATATAGCATTTGAACCCAATCCTGACTTTCAGTTCCTCCAGCACCAGGATGAATTGTCATAATTGCATCTTGAGAATCTTCCTCTCTTCCTAAAATCATCTTCAATTCTAAATCTTCAACTGTACTTTTGTAAATATTTACTTCAAAATCAACTTCTTTTGAAGAAATTTCACCTTCAGCATGAAATTCAAACAGTATCTCAATGTCGCTCTGTTTTTCATCAATTCCGCTCCATATATTAATTTCTTTTTCAATTCTAGAAATTTTTTTTAAAACAGCTGAAGCTTTTAGGTTATTGTCCCAAAAAGAAGGCGCTGAAGTCTTCTTTTTAAGTTTTTCGAGACTATCATTTAAAGAGGTTAAATCAAAGATACCCCCTTAAAGAAGAATATTTTTGATTTGATTTTGTAAAGATCTCTCGTATATCAGATATTTCCATAATTTAATTTACGGTATCAGAAATATTTATATGCCTAGAATGTTAGTCGCCAGAAGAAATAAATAATCTTTCATTTAAATAGCGCCTTAAAGACATTTCATCCATATCTAATTTTACAAAGCTTCCATTTTCAGCTGTTGCAATTGCACCACGCTCTTCAGAAATCACAATAACAATAGCATCCGTTTCCTCGGTCAAACCCAAGGCTGCCCTATGCCTAGTACCCATATCAGGAGCAATCATTTCACTCTCTGTTAGTGGTAAAATACATCCAGCTGCTTCAACTAAAGTATTTTGCAAAATAACGGCTCCATCATGCAAAGGCGAGCCAGGATTAAAAATAGATAACAGTAGACCCGATGTTACCTCTCCTTTTATTGGTGTTCCAGTCTCTTTGTAAATACGTAAACCTGTTTCTCGCTGTACTACAATTAATGCTCCCACTTTATTTTTACTAAGGAGTAACGAGGATTCCACAATAGCTTCAAGAGACCGAGAGGTCCCTACTCGAAAAATTGTTCTAAAAAACCTTGTTTGACCTACATAAATCAATAACCTACGTATTTCAGGTTGAAATAAAATAACAAAGGCAACAACCCAAATTGTTTGAAATTGGTTTATTAGCCAAGAAGTTGCACTAATTCCAAATGCGTTGAATAAAAAAGATGCAATAAGAAGAATAATAAGTCCTATAAGCATTTGCCCAGCTCTAGTTTCTTTAAAGTACTGGTATACTTTATAAAATATCCAAGTCACTAATAGAATATCAATTATATCAATCAGAGATACTTTTATAAAGCCAATTGTAAAAAGATCTATCATTTTGCTCTCAAAATATTTTCAGTAATTACAACAGCTCTTTTTACTTCTTTAACATTATGAACCCTAACGATATTTGAACCATTTAATATCCCTGCCACGATTGTAGCGATTGTACCCTCAACTCTATCATCTGGTGGTAAACCTAGAGCATCTCCAATGAAGGCTTTTTTGCTCGGACCTATTAAAATCGGATAACCAAGAACTTTAAAATCTTTCAGTCGTCGAATAATTGAAAAGTTATGATCAAACGTTTTACCAAATCCAATACCT
>CALKMQ010000236.1 GCA_938092125.1 uncultured bacterium | reverse complement strand
GAAGATGATAATACTATTTCTTCCCTGCCTATCGGCGTTACACAATCTATTGTTACGATTGATGGCGTGTAGGTGAAAGAATTATTTTGAATGGCATAATTCATTTGGTTTTTAAGCAACCTTCCAATTGAGCCGAGGCAGGTAATAATTACTTCCTCATAATTGTTTCGTCTGCTATTAACTCTTATGGTTAGAACAGAATTATTATTGTTTGTGGCAATATGTGTAAAAGTAGGCTCACACTTTATTCTAAAATAATTTAATTCGTTATGTACCTTATTTATAAAATTTTGAGATACAGGTTTTAAACGATTATTATTTGCTTTTGTTGAAGGGATGATAAATAAAAAATAAAAGATTATTAAATAAAACTTCTTCATATTTGATGAAAATAATTTAAAAACCTATCACGAACCTCGGAAGAGTTAAATCTATTTATAGTTATTTCTGTAAGAACCATCTCTTACGAAAATAAAATACTCGAACTATTAAAACCCTAATAAAAGAACAAAAATTCAAAAAAATAACGAATTTTTGTATAGTACGCCTGAGAGGACTCGAACCCCTAACCTTCTGGTCCGTAGCCAGACACTCTATCCAATTGAGCTACAGGCGCATATCTTTACAAAACCATTTAGTAATTTAATAACTTAAATTAACAAATAATATTATCTGTATTGCGCTAAAAATAATTTGTGCCCTATTAATATTTTCAAAATTAATTTTGAACTAAAATTTTAATAACATTTATGATTAAAAAAATTTACCTATTTTCCTTTGCGATGTTTTTTTCTTGCGATGTTGGTGATTACCAGGATTGCAATAGTGTAATAAATGGAGGTGCTTATTTTGATGAATGCGGTAATTGTGTTGGTGGAAAGACAGGGTTAACGGAATGTACTACCGATTGCAATGGAACTCTTGGTGGAACTTCTTTTTTAAACCCTTGTGATATATGTGTGGGGGGTAACACGGGGATAAATTTAGACTCATGCATAAGCTTGAGCTATAATGGCGAAATATATAGAACAATTATTATTGGAAATCAAGTTTGGTTAGGTGAAGATCTTAGAACTAAAAATTTTAATAATAACTTACCTATTCCAGATTTTGATATTTCAGAAACTGATTCAATAGGCACAAAATTAGTTATTCCTAATTCAACAATACAAACTGACCAAGTATTTTACAGTCCACTTTCTGCATTAAACAACCATATCGCTCCAGATGGATGGAGAGTCCCAACAAAATCAGATATAGATAACTTATTAAAACAACTAGGTGGAGATTCTATTGCTAGCGGTAAATTAAAAGAAACTGAATATGAAAATTGGAATTTTCCCAATCAATTTGCTACTAATGAATCAGGCTTTTCTGCTAAAGGAACTGGCTACAGGAGTTCACTAGGAACTTTGAAAAATGTTGGAGAACGGTATTCATTTTGGAGCGTAAATACTTTTGATGAAGATGATACAACAAATACATTATATTGGACTCTTAGGCTTAGCTATAACAGCAATTATGCTATTCTTGCACCTGATAGCGCAAATATTGGTCATCCCATCAGGCTAATAAAAAATAATAAATGAGTACCACAAAATCTTCCATAATAGCATCTATGTTATCAATCTTTATTTCATGTAATAGTGGAATAAACAATGATGAAAACGAAATAATAAGTGAAAATTCTTATTTAAGTATATCGACGACTAATAATCGAAGCGAAGTTTCAGGATTAGAAAATATTTATATAAATGTTAAAAATTTTACAAGTATATGGAAAATCTATTTAGTAATAACAAATAATCAATCTATTGCATTTGAAGATAGAATTTTATTAGACACCACAAGCTCATCTGATAGTATCATTTACCAGACTGTTTGGGATACTAATTTATTTCCGAATGGTAATTATGATCTTTTTGCAGAAATAATTGACAGCACTAATCAGAGAATAATCTCGACAAAAAGTTTTACCATTATAAACTATAATACCTTAAAAATAATTAATAATCATGAGTCTTCAATTAATTATCTAATTAACTCGAAAAGTGGAATGCTTTTTTCAAATTCTATAACTCATTTTCAGATAGAAAAAATATTTAATGAAACTAACCTGAAATGTGATATCCAAGAACTTCCTTGCGGAACAACGCTATCATACAATTTCTTTGTTACACCTGAGAATACAGATCAACCGATAATAATTGAACCGGATAGCAACTCATTTTTCCTCAGAATACAAAATAAATCATTAGGAGGAAACTCTATTAATTCTGTTTTAATTCAGGCAAATGATAATATAGAAGAGTGCAACGATTTATCTATTCAAAATAATAATCAAGTTTATTCATTAGGCTACTTTAATTTAGATAATGATTTATATCAGCAAGGGAACGTAGAAATATTAACTAGGTATGGTAATAATTCAGACACTACAAAGTTGACATTTTTTAATGAATCAATAATGATTGATACATTAATTATTAATTAGTATCGAAAAACTATTTTTAAAACCTATTGCTACTTCAGCAATAATGCTTTTTTGGTATCAATAATTGAAGGTGTCTCTATTTTTACAAAATACATTCCTGACGGAAATTCAGAAGCATTCCAATTAATATTATGGAACCCAGCTGAAGTGTAAACATTATTAACCAGAACAGAAATCTGCTCACCCAGCATATTATATACCACAACTGATAAGTTTGTTTCTGTTGGCAGAGAGTAAGATATTGTTAATGTAGGATTAAATGGGTTTGGATAAAGGCTGTTAATATTTGGAGTGTTTGGCAGAGATAATAATTCTCGTTTAGAAAATTCTTTTTCTACATTTGCTTTAATATGAAGTCCTTTTTTTGATGCTATTACAACATCATTAACATTTAAGATATGCTGACTAGGAATATTTAAATCAATTTTTTTAACTAAACTAGTTCCAGATAAATCATAGGCATAAAAATTATAATTATTATTTTTAGAACTGTAAGTCATCGACCATCCATCTGGAAGAATTAATTGATCTAAATATCGATCAATCTTAGTAAGCGAAGATAAACTAAACTGGAAACCTCCAATTTCTGAGGTTGATTCAATGCTTATGTAATTATTTTCGTTTACTTGAGAAAGAAACAGCGTTCCTTCGTCTTCTTCATTAATTAGAAAAGAAGGCATATTATCAAACAAAACCATATTAACTAGATTAACAACATCAATGATATTAACATTATTATCACCATTTATATTTCCAGCCTGCTCCCTGCATTCCGAAATTGGTAATAACTCTGATTCATTTAGTTGAAAATGATCAAGTAATGCAACAACATCAAAAAAGTTAATAATAGGTAAATTATTTTCGTCGAGGTCACCATTTACATTTCCTGTAGTGAAGACATTAACATTATCGCAAATGTCACAAGCATCTCCACTGCCATCTTCATCGATGTCAGCCTGTAGAGGGTTAAAATTTTCAGGGCAATTATCTTCATCAGTATCGATACCATCCTCGTCAAGATCAGATGGCAAATCTTCTAACGCTTGATTAATTACCGATATGATTGCCGCTTGATTGTATCCAGTATCTGAGTAAAGCACTTCTCCGTCTCCGCCTATAATAACATTATGAGGTATATATCCAACCCCAAATAACCCATATATATTATTTATGTCATCTACAATAGGATGAGAAAGACCAAAAGTTGTTCCCCAACCACTACAACTGTATGGTTGGTTCCAATCTTGACCGAAACCTACTAAAACTAATGAATCATTTGGATATTGTTGATATACTGCTTCTGCCTGCGGAGCCTCCGTAGTGCAAGATGGTCACCAGGAGGTAAAAAGATTAATCCAGACAACCCTATCTCTACCATTTTCCTCATAAGACCATATACCATCACCATTATAACAGATATCTCCGGAAAAATCATCAACATAATCGCCTACTGTATATGTCTGACCAAAAAGACCAACAAAAAGTAATAAATATATAATGAGAAAATTTTTCATTAATTAATATAACGTTATTTATGTATAAAAGTTAAATACTAAATTAATCTGCATGTTTAAAGTTTGATGCCATGCAAAAATTAAAATTTTAATTATTTGAATAATAGTTTCAATTTAAAATATGGCACTATAGGAAAGTTTGAGCCCATCATTAAATGGTTGTAATATTCTACAAATTCCATTGCTACAAACCAAACCTCCTTGAATAGACCCATAAAGAAATGAAATCCGTTGAGTTGATGAAAGATTATATGAAAATTCTAAAGACACCCATTTATTTTTAGTAAATGGTGGCGGATTATTATCTTTTCTCTGTCCTTTAAAATATTTTACGTCTCCATATATAAACGCTTCAAGAGGATTATACTTTGGGTCAGTGGTAATAATTTCTTGAACATTTGTCCAATCATAGTTTAGAGTAAGTGCCCACTTTGAAGCTTTACCAATTGATAATGAAAACATCCTATTAATTTGAAAAGGTGTTTCGTTTGGGTAATTACTAGTAGTTTCATTACTTGAGAGGCTAGGATTAGTTTCATCATTTAATATCCATGTGGAGTCGGCATAGTTATAGAACCCACCAGCATTTCCTTTTTTTACATTATTTTTATATCTTTCTTGATATGCAAGACCAAGCCCTATTGAGTAACCATTTTTAAGTGAAAACGTTAAATCGATGGGAATTGTAAATGATTTTGACTTTTGATAAAGCATAGTTTCTATCTGATTTATTGAAGTATCCATGCTAACTATTTGAGAGTCTAAATAAAACCAATCTTCTCCGTACCAAATTGAATCAGTATAAGTCCAATTTTCTGAAAGAGTACGAGATAGACCTTTGAAAAACCTATTTACTTTAGTGACTTCCTCATTTGTTCCGATTGCTGTTTTGAACTGCAGTCTATTATTTAAAAGATAACCATTAAGTTCAGCATAAAACTCTAAGTAGGGTAATGCACTAAAATTAGTAGTCGGCAAGAGACCAGCTATGTTCTTTCTATTCCATTCAATCGGACTTATAGACTCCCAAGTATCATTTCTACTTAAATGAGAAAATTGTGTCACAACTTGAAAACCATTCGACAAACCACCAGATAGTTCGACTTGATAACCGCGCTCATCATTTGCGTTAGTTTGATGAGCAGCTCTACCCAAAAAACTATGATTTTGTTCACGATATAGAATTGGCATAACTTGATAATCAATTCTATTACCATAATTATTTATAATATAATCAGTATCTACAGGGTTAAGTCTATCAAGACTATACCGCTTGTATTCAAAGAATAAAGACCAGTTCCCTAAATAATAATTTGAATTAAAATAAGCAGCTGAACCTCTTTTTAATGGCGTAAGTGATTCTATCTCCTGCCCTGAAAAATTAGTTTGGAAGGTTCTACTTTTTGATTGTTTGTCCATATATTCTATAAAAATATCCATATTAGACCCAAACCAGGAAATATATGCCCCATGCAATCTATGATTAATATCCACAGTATCCATCACACCAAGAGGCTTCAATTGATGAAGTTCATTTGACTGTAAAAAAGAAAAACCATAACTAAAAGGGTATGCTTCAAAATTAATGTTCGTGGCATCAATATTATGGGTAAACTCAAACTCAGGGTGCCTCAGATCAGCACCGAGCTGAGCATTCACAGTCTCACCGCTCATTTGAGTCACGCTAATATTGTCAGATTGATAATTAATCAGGTAACCTCTAGAACTATTGTCAAAATCAATACCCTGATCATCTAATTGAGCAAGTACTAAACCCCTGCCCCAGACCTCATAAATATCACCATATTTTATTGACCACGGACCAGAACTATACTCAATTCTATATTTTCTTAAATCTTTAATCGAAAACCCCAATTCTGGCGGGTCAGAATATTCATATTGCAACCATGCCGAGAAATTGTTTTTAAAAAAATTAAGATCCATACGATTTTCCATATAGGTAAAATCATCGTAACTATCACCAAAATTCATGGCGATACCCGCATTATAATTCCAAAAATCTAAATCAAAAACTGAGAAGGCGTCGTTTTCAGATTGAATAAGAAGAGGAAAAATAGCTAATAAAAATTTTTTGTACATTTTTGTGTGATGATAAAAATAAAAATTTTGTTGAAATAATTAATCCTTTTTTAGGGACAATAGAAGACTTTCAATCTGTTCTTTAATTTCTAATTCTTCTCCAGGAATATAACCTTGATGTCGCCACTTCACTGTTGCATCTTCATTAACAAGTATCAGATTTGGCATTATTTGGGCATTTAGCTTTTTTGAGATTTGCTGATTAGGGTCTATGCTGACTAAAAAATCATAACCCTTACTATTTATATATGCTTTGACCTTACCTAAACTCCTCGGTGTGTCTTGGTTAATCATTACAACTGTTAAACCTTGATTTTTGTAATCATTATGATATTTGTTAAGATGCTTCATTACTTGCTTGCAAGGTTTACACCAAGTCGCCCAAAAATCAAGCAAAACGGGACCAGTTTTCAAAAGCTTATATAATGTAGTCTTTTTCCCATTTAATAATTTCAGGTCAATGTTTGGGATTTTACCAAGCGATGCATTATCTTGGCTATAAATAGATATCATGTTAAAAGATAAAATAAGAATTATTAATTTTATTTTCCTCATATGCTAAAGTACAGGCTCCAAGAAATTTTTTAATTCATTTTCATTAATAAACTTCAGACTAACGTTGCTTAAGTTTTCAACATCTGACATCGGAAGAATAAATTCATATTTTGCATGAATATTTACTGTCTCCATAGCAACCTGTAAAGACCACCCTCCAACTGTAAACTGAATCATTGGTGTGAACTGGTTTTCTGGAAGGTATAATACTTTATCACTTTTTTTGGAGTGCCATTGCTCTTCAGGAGTATCAGCAACTATTACAATGGGAGTACCTTCTTTATTGAAAAACCTAATTACTGGAACGGTACGATGACTGCCTGAAATGATTCGATTTGTTAGCTCATCAGACAGATTAAATGATTCTTTGCTAAAATAAAAAATTGTAAGACTTCCATTCTGTTCAATTCCTGTATAAGGGAGAGTGTTTAACATCTCTTTAATTATTTCATCTTTAAGAGAATACGTGACATGAAATTGAACAGTTATATAACTGTCATCATCTTTATGATATATAAAGCTGGGTTTCTTCATTTCAACATCATAAGGATTATCTATCAATTTATTTAAAACATCTTTAAGCAGATCGGTGTTTGGTTTCAGATCGGGATCTTCTTCTACTAACTGATTTGCGGAAAAATCCATTGTCCATTCGCCACCTTTATCAAAGAGGGTTACATCATTCTTTGGTGTTAAGTTTTGATTTTCTTTTAGACCTAAAAGGACATCCATAGACTCTTCAAGTTTTATAAATTCCTGTTGCAGGTTTTTTGTTACCATTTCAGATTTAACTGTTACTGGATCACGAGTCATCGCAGGTTTAGGATCAATAAATTTTGGTAACACTACCCCAACACTATGTTTTTTATTAGGAAGATATGAAATTATCATCGAGCGAATATTATCACTAACCTCATTTTTCATTTTACTTATATCACTATATTCAGCAGAGATATCCTTTGACTCTATTTGATCCCAAGTTGCTAAGTCAATTAATTGAACAGATACATTTATTTTTTCTAACTGCCTTGAATATTTTCCTAGGAGTAGAAGGTTTCTTGAGGAGATAGGTTGTTTAAGCATGAGTGCTCTATCGTTCATTATGACTTCAAGATCTTGCTTATTTTGAATCAATAGGCCTGGTTCATTTTTAAATTTATTACTAACCATATCAGATAATCCTGATGCAATCCATTCTATAGTCGGATCATCTTTTAGATTATCAAAAGGTATTACATAGAAATACACTATAGGCTGCCTAGCAGCAAGCGTAGCTAAAAAAAGTAATATTGTTAGAGTTTTCCGCATCCTCATTTATTTGTTTGTTCTCTCAATATAGTATTGTTTATACAAGAGTATCAACGTATATATTCATTTAACGATTTATCCTTGCCCAAGAATCACGAAGCGAAACGGCACGATTGAAAATTAATTTTTCTTTTTTTGAATCTTTACTATCTAAAACAAAATACCCAGTTCTTTCAAACTGATAAATGCAATTACTATCCGCAGAAGCCAAGGACATTTCAAGTTTTGCATTTTTAATAGTTTTTAGACTTTCAACATTTAAATTTTTTACAAAGTCGCCTCCGACTTCTGGGTTTTCATCATTGAATAATCTATCATATAATCGAATATCTGCCTCAATAAATTCACTTGCACTAACCCAATGTAAGGTTCCTCTAACTTTTCTGCCATCCTCAGACATTCCACCCTTTGTTTCCTGGTCATACGTACAATGTAATTCTACGACATTCCCATCGCTATCTTTTAACACATCATTACAAGTAATATAGTATGCAAATTTCAACCTCACTTCCTTACCGATACTTAGTCTGAAAAACTTTTTAGGAGGTTCTTCCATAAAATCATTTCTATCAATGAATATTTCTTTTGAAAATGCGATTTTTCGTTTACCGGCGCTTTCGTCTTCAGGATTATTTTTTGCATCTATATACTCAAGTTTATTATCAGGATAATTTGTAATAATAATTTTTATAGGATCTAATACTCCCATTACTCGCGGTGCTTTCTTATTGAGGTCCTCTCGCAGAGCATTTTCTAATTTAGCAACATCGACAATTGCATCTCTTTTTGTTACTCCAATTTTATCAGAAAAGTTTCTGATTGATTCTGGTGTATACCCTCTTCTTCTTAAACCCGAAACTGTAGGCATTCTAGGATCACTCCAGCCATCTACGTGCCCCTCATCAACAAGCCTCTTTAATTTTCGTTTGCTCATTATTGTAAAGTTTAAGTTTAACCTTGCAAACTCAATTTGTCGAGGGTGATAAACACTTAAACGATCTAAATACCAATCATAAAGAGGGCGATGATCTTCGAATTCTAATGTACAAACAGAATGCGTTATATTCTCAATTGAATCCTCTAATCCATGTGCCCAGTCATACATAGGATATATACTCCA
>CALKMQ010000235.1 GCA_938092125.1 uncultured bacterium | reverse complement strand
TTAAGTTTATCATCAAACTCTTCAACAAGTGTTAGCGCTTGTAACCAGTTCTTTAGAGCATTATCCAAATCTTGTGAGCGGTAATTTAGAATAGCCATACTATTCAACGTTTTAGCCATAGACTTTTTATCATTCATTACTGTCGACATAGCCAATGATTCACCAAATCGATCAAGCGCACCTTCAAAATCACGCTTTTTCCTAAGTAGTGTACCTTGCTTTCGCAGAGATTCTGCTATACCGGCATTATCTTGAAGTGATTTACTTTTCGATAATGCCCTATCATAATATACAGATGCTTTATCAAATTCATCTGCCTCATATAGCATCTGTCCAAGGTAAAGCATCGCCATAACTATGTTATCATCTTTTTTAACAGCATCTTTCATTAGCTCAATAGCTATCATATTATCACCATCACTATCACTTAAAGCATATAAACTTTTGGACTTGAGATATAGTTCATACGCTTCGGAATTGTATTCAACTCTTTCAAAACCATCCAAAATATCTATATTTAATTGATTTACTATATTATCAACTAATACACCAGTAATAGATTGAAGATTTTGACTCTCGATGAACCATTTGTTTGAGAAAATATCTTTTTGATAATATGTATCATATAATCTACATCTTAGGTGGAAACCATTGTTATCAGCTTTAATACTACTTTTAAAGATATAGTCTACACCAATTTTATCACCAAGTTTTTCAATACTTAATTCACTATTTTTATGTTTTTTTATTGTTGATGCTTCCAGAACATTTAATAATCCTTTTGAAGAGCTAGATAAATCAAAAATCAAGTCCTCTGTCATTGTTTCTAAATAGCTTAAATTTTCACTTGAAGTGCTATTTACATCCATATAAAGAACCGCGATAGACTCCACACTATCAATATCTTGAAAAACAAAAAAGTAAGTAACTAGGGCAATTATTAAAGTAGCAGCAATACCCCCGTATAAAAATGTATTACTTCCCTCAAGCTTTGCGGAAACATCAGATAGTTTTGTTTCTGGTAGTCCATGCGATGTAATACAATAAACTTTAACCTCCTGCCCGACTCCTTTTAATTTAGGCTTACCAACAAACTTTGTATTATATCCGGACTCTCTTACTAACGCATCATTAACTTTATTTGATATGGCTATACCACCAGGCGCGGAGAAAGGTTCAATGCGGGCAGCAATATTTACATCGTCACCAATTACATCATTATCGGTAAGTAAAATTTCTCCCTGATGAATCCCTATACGTAGATTAAGACGTTGAATTTTCTTTGCGGCTTCTTGTATCTTGATGGTACAATTAACGGCATCTGTTACTGTATCAAAAATGAGGAGTAACCCATCACCCATTTCTTTAAGCCACGAGCCACCATGAGAATCAACAATTGGTTTTAAAAGATTCCTTTGATCGGTTAAAAGAATAGAAGCTTCTGATTGGTTTTCTGCTGTTAGTTTAGTAAACCCAACGATATCGGTAAAAACAATTGCAGCGAGCTTTCTTTTGTGATTATTCATTGATCTGAAAATCTACAAAATATAAATAAACAAATAAATTATATAAAAAAACCCATTTACGTGTTTTTAAATGTAAAACCTATTTTAGCAAAATCATTTTTTTTGTTTGTCTAAACTTACCTGACTGTATTGTATAAATATACATTCCAGCAGCAACAGATTGACCTAATTCGTTGGTTGCATTCCATGTAACATGATGATATCCAGCGCGTTGAATTTTTGATGACACTAGTGTATTTACTTTACGACCCATTAAATCATAAATTGCTAAATAAACCATACCATCTGTAGGAAGCTCATATGATATAGATGTATTTGGATTAAAAGGATTAGGGTACGCTGGATAAAGCGCAAATTTTTCAGGCAGGGTTGGTAAGTCTGGGGTAGTTGACACTGTCGATACACGTGTCATCATTCTTTCGCCAGTCATATAAAATTCATTGACGTTTTCTAATCCAGAAACCATAGGCAATGGCATTGAATCGGCCACCATTTGTACACAATCATCCATGCTATCATAATAGGCAGAATAATCTTCACAAGGATATTCTTTAAAGCTCATGATTAATGTATCTGCACTCTGTTGATAAAAATAAGAATCCCAATCACCTTCCTGGTCGTTGTAATCCTCAAAGTCAAATATATATAAAGAATCTGCGCTGGCATACCAATAAAATTCTAATGTATCAGTCACAACTGCATCAAAATCCTCATATGTACTTATCTCATTTCCTGTTGAATCTTCAAAGAAATTCGTATATGTTGGTTCTTCATTCTCCATTATATCCTCTAAAAACATTGAAGGAAGCTTTGTTTCAATACCGGCTAAGAGTTCAACCATTTTAGGACCAATAGAACCATCCAAAGTGGCAACTATAGACCCGTTTAAATCATATAGGTTTAAGTAGTTAAATGTAACTGTGTAATTGTTTGTATCTACGCTTACATAATTGGAAAAATTATCAGCGTTCGATGAGAATATATCGGGTTCTTCACCGAATGGAGTAAGACCTTGGGCAAGCACTATTCCCTGATCTACGAAAACGCTAACCATAAAAGGATTATCTACTCCATCAATAGGAAAACCAAATAGAAAAGAAAAAATATCAATAAAATTAAAATTCATAATGACAAAATCAGGATCATCTGATTCATCATCACTACTACCAGAACCACCAGCTAAATATTTTGCAGCACATTGTCCATCACCATCTTCGCAATCCCAACAGACGCAAGTTTCATCACCATATTCAAACCCTACATTACCATCATTATTAACATAAATTTGATCCCACCCTTCACCATAAAAAACAAATTCTGATGACAAAGCCTGGTATAAATAACCATCATCTTCTACAACAATCTCATTTATGTATTCTCCTTCAAGGCTAGAAACAGTATCAGCACTAACCGAGTATTCGGAAAAATCATCATTTGGTATAAATGTTATCTTTTTATAGGCCATATCTAACTCATTTAATCCAGAAAAACCCTCTATTGGAACTAAAAAAGATTCGCCAGAAGATTCACTGAGATCGATATTGGTAAAATCCCCATTACCATCTCCGATTCCTATGGCCAAACCACCAGCAGCTTCAGCAGCATTTGCGCCAGTTAAAAAGAGATCTTGGTAAGTGATGACAATCTTATTCACACCATAAAAAAGTTGAATTTGAAATGTGTTTAGCGCGTCTGGATTATCATATAAAGGAACATCGATGAACGTAATAGTTGCAGTTGTATCTGTTTCATCAAAATATATAGTGCCACTAGTAGGATCCAAATCAGTTAAATAGGCGCCAATTCGAGGTCCATAAGTATATTCCTCTTCAACAATATCGCGATTCTCTTCATCTTCTTCATCCCCTAAATCCATAAGGTCTCCATAAACTAAATAGTATAGTTCAGTATCGTACTCGCTATTAATAACACTAATACCTCCATTGGCAGTATCCATGCCCATTAAGGAAAGCATATTTGGAATATTTTGATCTGTTCCTACTGTTACAAAAGCACCAACTTCGGCAGGATTCATTTTCCATTTGCCAACTAAATTATTCATATCCATAATAAAATTAGAGCGATCGGTTGGGTTAAGTTGTGATTGAAGCCTCTTTAAATCCTCAGGAGTATATATTTTGTACTTGTGTTGTAGCTTCTTTACGAATTTACTTGTTTCAATCTGAAAACCTTCGGTAGCAAAACATAATGAAAGAGAAAAAATAAATAAAATTGTTTTTTTCACAATTAAGACCTCTTATAATTTTTTAGTTAATGAATTTGACGTATAAAATTAGGTCTATAGTACAGACTTATATAGTGATTGTTGAGTTTATTTTTTGAAATAGATTACTAAGTGCATTACATATAAATCGGTGGGAATGCTAGTGCGTATCTTCAAAAATAATATGGAAAACTATAAAAAGCCATAATATGCCACACTATTAAATTTAGGTATATAGCAAAAAGCCCCACTGAAATTGAGGTTTCTCGTCGTGTACCCGGGGCCGGACTCGAACCGGCACGGTATTGCTACCAACGGATTTTAAGTCCGCTTACGAGATTGTCGTGAAAGGCACTTTTTGTAACTAAATGTAACTAAGAGGTTAGTTCTCTCATCACCATGTAACTATTATCTCACCGTTTCCATCATTATAGCCTTGTGTATGAGTGGTATTACTTGTGTTGTCACTATTTGCATAACTACTACCGCCGCCGCCACCAGACCAACTGCCTCCACCACCAC
>CALKMQ010000234.1 GCA_938092125.1 uncultured bacterium | reverse complement strand
AACTAATAAATAATGATTACACGTTTAACCTTTTTACTTTGTATTCAAATATTATTTGGTCAAGAATTTGAAAATCCAAATTCATCCCCAATTCATGTCCTTAGTAAAATAACAAAAAAAGACGAAGTCATCGTGCCATCCGCCTCATTTGACCAAGAGTGGGTAAAAGACTTAAAGTTATTACTCCCCTGTAAAAATGTAAATCTGCCTAAAAAAGCTAGCAGATTACCAAATGCTCCTCGCAGCTACAGAAACGGAACTCATAGAGGTATTGATTTTTTTGCAAATTGGGGCACAGATATAAGAGCAGTCGCACCAGGTTTAGTGGTTAGAGCAGATCATAACTATAAAGAATACCCTGCAGATTTCAGAGTTAAAATGCTACGCTCATCAGGAACAGTTGGCCATACACCATCAGATATTTTTAATAGCGTACTCTTGGGAAGAGCAGTTTTTTTAGATCACGGTTTTGATCTTATTCCTGGATTTAGAACAATTTCAATTTATGCGCATATGTCTAGCATCGATAAAAAAATAGAAGGGGGAACTAGAGTTGAAGCTGGACAGTTCATCGGTAAAACTGGTAATTCCGGTACAAAACCATCTACACTCGGAACTAGACGTGATGCTCACTTGCACTGGGAAATGATTTTACAAAAAGATTCTGAAGAAATATATCTTGGCAAAGATCTGCCGTATGAAGAGTTATATAGTATGCTCAAAGGCATCTTTAGTACTAATTAGGTTCCATTAAAGTATTCAGTATTCTACCTATCATATAATCAATATCAGTTTGGTTGATTTGATTGTCACTATTAAAATCTATTTTTTGTAAATACTCATCCAACATAAATATTTCTAGCGCCATTAAGAAATCATAGATATCTATTTGATTATCAATATAGATATCGCCCATTATGTTATTTAGATAATCAATACCATATTTTTTTGCTCTTGCTGTATATCCAGGTTGCATACCACTTAACTCTAAATCGTACTCCCATACTTTATTTCCTAAACTATCAATTTCAAAAATGTTTTTTTCCTGTGTCGATGTTATTATTGTATTACCATTCAATAATCTATATGCCCCAGATTGAAATTGAGAAAAAAAGGTAAAATCCCCACCATATACCCACTCATAATTATTAGGTCCAAAAGGTAAGCTATCATTTACAATGTAGTTACCTTGATTATCTATGGGCGGTACTATTTCAACAACGCTAGAATTTCCAAATTGATTATTTCCACCGGTTGCATCAGAAGGATTGTTATTGAACATAATTATATTTCCGCTTCCAGGGAAATCTTGAGGTATCCAGTTCGCACCGTGTTGTGCATTTAATTTTTGATCATTAATAGTTCCTCTACCATAATTGATAGGATTACCCCATCTATATAATATATCTCCACCTTTATTACTATTTCCTCCAGCATGTCCACTAGCCTCTTCTATTGTAGTACTATGATCAATAATAAATATTTCATTTAAATGTCTAGACGAAATAATAATTTGATCAAGGAGTTCATTATATGCAATCGCATTTGTATGAAGCCAATCACCCTCGCTTGGGATTGTAAAATTACCAATATTAATATCTACTAATTCCGGGTGATTTTTTATAATACCATAATTATTTAAAGATGAATCTGAATCTTGTATAAGATGATCCCATAAATGCCATTTCCATATTATTTCAATATCTCCATCGAATAGCGGTTTTATTTCATGAATAACTAAAGGCCAAATTTCATTTTCTATACTTAATCTTCCTGCATTTATTCCTTCAGATAAAGATTTTTTTTCCCAACCAATAGTTAAAATATTACCATTAGGCAATATTTCAAAATCATGATGAGGGTGATAATTTTCATTATAAAATTCAAACCTCCATTCAATCTCACCATTATAATCTAATTTTTTAAATACCCCCCCAATTGGTCCACGTGTATTTCCGAAATAATGATCAGATGATTTTAGTTGTAAAATAATTGACCCATCAGTATTTAAATGCGGAACTCCAATTGTACTTTCAGTATGGTCCCATATTTTAACTTTTTGATCAAAATTATTTAACAAAAGAGTCTTTGAGGGTCCTTGTCCTTGGCTTTGTGAAAAGAGAACTAAACCAGAAAAAACCTCACCAAATAAAGAAGATTGTAAAAGAGCAATTAATGTGATATAGACTATAAATTTTTGCATAAAAAAAGGGCAGAAAAACCTGCCCTTTTAAATAACTAAATATAATTTAGATTAACTAGAAAGCAACTCTAAGTGCTAATACAGAATTAGTACCAAAGTCACCCATTGGAAGCATTGAGTAATCTACACTCATATTCATTCCAACAAATCTAGACATATCAACTGAAGCACCAAATGAAACGCCATCAGCTGGGTTTGTATACCAATCACCATCTGCATCATCTATTTTCTGAGCAGCACCAGAGGATTGTAAACCAACTCCTACAGAACCAAGGCCTTCAATTTGATAACCAACAGAGAGTTTTAACTCATCAGTTGAGTAGTAGTTACTAGTGTAAGTAGCTCCTACATCAGCACCTGCAACTTTGTATGAAACTGCCATATCAAAAGTGAAAGGCAAATCAAAAGCCGCCGCATCAAGTTTATAATATTCACTTGGGCGATCTGCATCTGAAGGCTCTGCAAAAACACCTAGTCCAGGACCATCATATTTAACAGGACTTCCAAAGTTTTTTAGAGTAAAACCAACATCTAAGTTTTCTCTGCCAAGAAGGCCCTTATATTGAACTCCTAAATCAAAGGCTGTGCCAGAAGCATTAACTCGGCCAAAACCCTCTCTAATGTAATTAACATTCATTCCAACACTTGTGTTATCTGAAAGTTTCTTAGCAATAGTACCACCGAGAATAGAAAAGTTAGGCGTATACACCTGTCCTGTTCCATCTGGGAAGTAAACTGTCGTCTCATTAATATCACCCATATTGAATGATCTTACTGTTACTCCCATCTTGTATTCACCTATATCAGTAGCAACACCGAAGAAGCTGTTGTCGATATCTGCAAAGTACTGACGATTAGAGAAAATAGCGTCAATACTATTTTCGCTCATAGCAAGCCCAGCAGGGTTCCAAAATGTAGCATCCATTCCAGTAGCAGTTGCCGCAGCACCACCACCAGATAGGTGTTTAGCACTAGGAACAACAAGTAACTGTGTTGAAGAAGCAGAACCCATTCTAGAATTCTGTCCTAAACCTAAGGAGCTAATTGCTATAATTATTATACTTGTAATTATATATTTTTTCATTTTTCTCTCCGTTTAAATGGTGTTTAATAGTATTTCAAGACTTGTGTTTCTTGCACAAGAGCTATCTTTAAGATTT
>CALKMQ010000233.1 GCA_938092125.1 uncultured bacterium | reverse complement strand
AATCACCCTGGAAATATTTCTACACCAACTTATCTTGCAAAAGCTGCTGAAGAAATTTCTAAAATAGATGAAATGACATTAAAAGTATTTGATAGAGAAGAGTTTACCGAAATGGGCATGGGCGGTTTAGCAGGAGTCGCTCAAGGAACAGATGAACCACCAAAATTTATTGTTGTTGAATACAATAATGGCGGTGATGAAAAACCAAAAGTTCTTGTAGGAAAAGGATTAACATTCGATTCTGGAGGAATCTCAATAAAGCCCGCCTCAAAAATGGATGAAATGAAATATGACATGTGCGGCTCAACTGTCGTTCTAGGTGTTCTACACGCTTTATCTATTTTAAAACCGAAAATAAACGTCGTCGGAATTATTCCATCCACAGAAAATCTTAATGGTTCTAAAGCTTTTAAACCAGGTGATATCCTTAAAGCTTACAACGGCAAAACGATTGAAGTCTTAAACACTGATGCCGAAGGAAGATTGATTCTTGCGGATGGACT
The DNA here is from genome assembly GCA_938092125.1 of uncultured bacterium. Classification (GTDB taxonomy): domain Bacteria; phylum Fidelibacterota; class Marinisomatia; order Marinisomatales; family UBA1611; genus TMED80. Next base: position 9,786 of record CALKMQ010000233.1, on the reverse strand, counting down.
TTCATATGCATCTAAACATTATGACCCTGAATTTATAATTGATTTTGCCACCTTAACAGGTGCCGTAGTGGTAACGCTAGGTCACGTTGCAACTGGGGTAATGGGCACAGATGATAAATTAATGCGAAAAGTCAAAGAATCTTCGAAATCGTCAGGTGAAAAAGTATGGGAATTACCTTTATGGCCAGAATATTGCAAACAAATAAAGAGTGATATTGCTGATGTCAAAAATATGGGTTCTGCTGGACAGGCTGGTTCAATAGCTGCTGGAGCATTCTTAAAAGAATTTGTTGGAAAAGATATACCATGGGTCCATTTTGATATTGCTGGCACAGCATGGGGAGCAAAACCTTCAAGCATCAATCCTAAAGGCAGCGCTACGGGTGTTGGAATTAGATTAGTTATAGATATGTTAGAAAAATAAATTGGATGTTAATATCGATTATTTACTAGATATTTTTAGCTAAATCATCAAAGGCTCTGTCGTACTTTTTTGTAATATTTTTCCAATCATATTTTTTAGGAATGCTTTTCATTGATTCTTTTCTGATATCTTTAATATTTAAAATTGAGAGTTTAATTTTTTCATAGAAAAGTGAATCATCAGAATAAAAATTATTTTTATAATTTGCATCTGAAAAAAGTTCTTTATAACTGAGCCTATCAGGTAAAATAGGCCATACGCCACAATAAATTGCTTCCATTACGCTAACCCCAAAAAACTCTTGATTCGAAGTAACGGGAAGTATGTCAGCTTTATGTAGGCAATGGGCATACTCCTTAAATGTGTTCATAAACCCCCATTCTAAAATATTTTCCTCAAATTTAACTTTAGCCTTTTCAAACACCTTTGGAGTTTTTCCAAATGATTCACCTATTATGATTATTTTAAAGGATAATCTATTATCTTTTAATTTCATTAACGTGTCGAAGAAAAAGTTAGGATTTTTGTCATACTCCCAGCGATGATTCCAAAGTATAACCGGGTCTTGATCTTTTTGAACAGTCATATTATTAAATTTTGACAGTTCAAGTCCAACTGGTAAAACTTTTGATTTTTTTTTAATGATGCTTATCGTATCTAATTCATTATAATCAGGAAAGTGCCTTAAAAATGGCGATAGGTCATCAAGAAAAGCATTCATATGGAAATTTGAATTAAAAAATACTTTATCTGCAGAAAGTGCAGAAGTAAAATTTATAAAGCCATAATGGTTGTCTCTTTTGTTTATCACATCTCGATCGTTTGGTGACCAAGGATATGATATTTGATTTTCATGGAAATAGATTGCTACAGGAATATTCTTCGTCTCTCTTCTAGTTAAAGATAGAAAAGTGGAAAGGTCTAACATATCAGAACAAAATATTACATCTGGTCTCCAGTTCATCTTGATATAAGATTTAGCTAAGGTCACTGCGCCACCATGCATTCGCCATTTCCAAAACTGTCCTTTCATCGATATTATCTTAATTTTGTGTTTGCTATATTTTTTATAACCTTCAGCCCATTGTTTATGAGAACCAGTAAAGTATGGTTCAACTATTAATATCTTCATTATTTATATTGATTTTTTTTAAAAATGGCTGTGTAATTTACAATCAACTAAATATGCCTTTGCATGAAGATATACTTTAATATTTTTATCAGCTGTGTTGCAATGAATACACTTGGACGAGTTATTACTTGGAGCGTAGCTTCGCAAGCCTAGTATTATGGAAAAAATCACTGTTTCGAATAATAGAAAAGCATATCATGAATTCCAAATATTGGAAACCTTTGAGGCAGGGATTGAGCTACTAGGTAGTGAAGTTAAAAGTCTAAGAGAAGGTAAGGCTAGTTTAAGGGAAAGTTATGTATTAATTAAAAAAGGGCAAGCCTGGCTTAGGGGAATGCATATTAGCGCATATAGTCATACTGGATTTACAGGTCATGAGCTGACCAGGAAAAGACGTTTATTGCTTCACAAAACTGAAATTTTAAAGATTAATCAAAAATTGGCTGAAAAAGGTCTTACCGCTGTTCCGTTAAAAATTTATTTTAATAAAAGAGGCTGGTTAAAAGTAGAAATTGGATTAGCTAAAGGTAAAAAGTTGTTTGATAAGCGTGAAACAAAAAAAAGGCGAGATGTTGAAAAAGTGATGCAAAGAGAAATGAAGAGAAATAGATGAATACTTTATCTGTAGATGAACAATATAAATTAATTAGTAAAGGTGCTGAGGAAATCATTCCAGAAAATGAATTGCGAAGCAAAATCGAAAATTCCGTTAAAAGTGGAGTCCCTTTAGTGGCTAAACTAGGCTGTGATCCGAGTAGGCCAGACCTTCATATAGGGCACAGTGTGGTTTTAAGAAAATTAAGACACTTTCAAGACCTTGGTCATCAAGCTATTTTAGTCATTGGTGATTTTACTGCTATGATAGGTGACCCAACAGGAAGAAATAAAACTAGGCCTCAATTGACCTTGAAGGAGGCTAAGGAAAATGCGAAGACTTATCTAAACCAAGCAAAAGCTATTCTGGATATGGATAAGCTTAAAGTCTGTTATAATTCTGAATGGTTAGGAAAAATGAGCTTTTCTGATGTAATTAAACTTTCTAGCTCGACAACTGTTGCAAGGATGTTAGAAAGAGATGACTTTAATAAAAGATATAATTTAGAAATTCCTATATCTCTACATGAATTTTTATACCCTCTTGCTCAAGCGCAGGACTCTGTTGAATTAGTTTCTGATGTTGAAATAGGTGGTACAGATCAAAAATTCAATCTACTCATGGGTAGAAATCTGCAAAAAGATGTAGGCCAAAAACCACAATGTATATTAACAATGCCGATATTAGAAGGCACAGATGGTATCGAAAAGATGTCAAAGTCGTATGGTAATGATATTGGTATCTCAGATTCTGCAAATGATATGTATGGTAAAACACTATCAATTCCAGATAAGGTAATGCTATCGTGGTTCACTTTAGCTGCTGATGCTGACAATCAATACATTGAAGAGGTAGGTCAAAAAATTAAAAATAATAATGTTAATCCAATGGAGCTAAAAAGAGACTTAGCAAGGAGGATTGTCTCATTGTATTACGATGATAAAATAGCATTAAATGCTGAAAACCACTTTAACAAAGTTACCGTTTCAAAAGGAATGCCAGATAAAATTCAAGAATATCAACTAAAGAAAGAGGACCTTCTTGTAAACATAATAGCAGATTCGGGATTATTAAAAAGTAAAAGTGAAGCTCGAAGAATGATAAAGCAATCCGCAGTGAAGATTAATGGCGAAGCTATAAAAGACATTCAGTACAAAGTATCAATGGGCGATTCTTTCGTTTTAAAAGTTGGCAAGCGGAAATTTTTGAAGGTGGTTAATTGAGATTAAAATTAGTTTGCTTATTCGTTTTTTGTTTTTTTTCGATTTCATGCTCATCAAAACCAAAAACAAAGTTAGTTGTCTTTTTGGTTACAGATCAGATGAGGCCTGATCATCTTTCAAGGTTTAAAAACTTGTACAATGGTGGATTTAAGTGGCTAGTTGAAAATAGTATTTCTTTCAAGAATACTTTTCATCAGCATGGGTATACAGCAACGGGGCCAGGTCATTTTGCAATTGCAAGTGGCAATCATCCTGGACCTGCTGGAGTTCTTGGTAATAGTTATTATGATAGGGCATTAGGCAGGGTAGTTAATTGCGTCGAGGATGTTAAAGCAAAAACAATTGGAGGCGGTGGCCTTGCACGTTCATTTGTGAGGTATAATAATAAAATGATCGGTGACGTTCTCAAAAGTAATAATCCAAAATCAAAAGTCATTTCTATTGCCGGAAAAGATAGGTCGGCTATAATGATGGGAGGTAAAAACCCTGATTTGGTTCTTTACTATAATAATATTGATAGGTTTATAACATCTGATTATTATAATGATACATTACCAAAATATATAAATGATTTCAATAATGAGCTTAGGTTTGAAACCTACAGAGACTCATTATGGACAAAAATTTTACCGGATAGTCTCTACTTAAAACATTCACGATTAGATAACTTTACTGGCGAGGTAGATTCTTATCATATGGACCATGATCTCATTACCAAAACAAAAATTAAAACAAATAATTATAAGCCTGTATTTCCAATATCTTTTGATCAGGATAAAAAACCTGGTGTTGAAATTCTAAATACGCCTTGGTTTGATGATAAACTTGTGGACCTATCTAAATTAATTCTTGAAAAAGAGAATCTTGGTTCTGATAATAACCCAGATCTTTTCTTTATTGGGTTTTCAGCAATGGATTATATAATTCATAATTATGGCCCTTTTTCGCAAGAGACAATGGACTATTTCATTCGATTAGACATTCAATTAAATGAATTAATCTCCCATGTTGATAGTACGATAGGGTTAGAACATGTGGAGTTTGTTTTGACTTCTGACCATGGAGGTCTGCCTCTACCCGAGTTTTTACCCCAACTAAACTTGACTGGTGGTCGTATTAACCGTGATAACCTGCGAGAAGCGTATGAATGGATTGATGATGAAATATCGGAGTATTATGGTGAAAATTTATTTTATAAGGATTTTACCAATTATTATCTTTTTCATGATAAATTAAAAAAGAAAAATATAGAAGCTTCTGATTTACAAAATATCATTAAAAAGTACTTAAATATGGTTGATGGTGTGAAAGCTGTCCTTTCGAAAACAGAAATTATAAATTCAAAAGAAACAGATAACGTTAGCCTAAGGTTGAAAAATATGATTCATGTTGAGCAAAGCGCTGATGTTTTTGTCGTTATCGAACCTGGTTATCTATATAAAAATCCATACGGTACTAGCCATGGAAGCCCTTATGATTATGATGCGCATGTACCTCTTTTATTCAGTAAAAAAGGTAGAACTAAAACTGAATTTGTAGATCAAATAGAAACAGTTGATATCGTTCCAACAATTTTAAATTTATTAAATGTTAAAACTGATTATACATTTGATGGTAAAGTTTTGGAGATTCAATGAACTCGATTTGTTTGTTTGAAAAACGAGACTAAATTCATCTATATATGACAGCTCTGTTAGTCTACTTCTTTATAGCCCTTGTGGTTTCGTTCCTTTGCTCTTTGCTTGAATCTGTTCTTTTGAGCGTTTCTCATGCTCATATTGCTGTATTAGTTAAAGAAGGTAGTAGAAGAGGTAAGCTGATGTCTTCTCTTAAAGAGAATATTAATAGACCGCTTTCGGCGATACTTACAATTAATACTATTGCGAACACAGTTGGTGCTGCGGGTGTAGGAGCACAAACGTATTCTGTTTTTGGTAGTGGTTGGGTAGCTGTCTCTTCAATTATACTAACGCTATCAATATTATTTTTTTCAGAAATTATACCGAAAACCTTAGGTGCAAATTATACCAAATCGCTTGTTGGCTTTACGGCTTACATGATAAGGATTTTAATATTTTTAGTTTTTCCGATGGTTTTCGTAGGGGAAAAAATATCAAAATTTTTAAAGAGAGATAATCAAGATAGTTCTAAAGCATCGAGGGAAGAACTAATTGCCATGGCTGAGCTTAGCGAAGATGAGGGAGCTATTGATAGTCAAGAGGGTGATATTATTGAAAATTTAATGAAATTGGATAATATTTTAGCTGAGGAGGTAATGACTCCGAGGTCAGTTGTTTTTAGTCTCTCAAATGAGGATACAGTTGGCCAAGTGGTAAATAAATATTCGCCATTGGTTTTTTCCAGAATTCCTATTTTTAAAAATTCCTTAGATCAAGTAATCGGATTTGTGCATCGTTATGATCTTGTTAATAAACAAGCTGAAGATAAGTTTGATGTTACGATGAATGCACTGATGGAGCCAGTCCATACAGTTAAAGATTCCGATTCCGTATCAACAATTTTAGACCAATTTGTAAAGAGGCGACAACAGATTTTTATTGTTGAAGATGAGTTTGGAACGACAACTGGACTAATAACTTTGGAAGATGCAATCGAGACATTGCTAGGTGTTGAGATTGTTGATGAACATGATAGTGTCGTTGATATGAGAAAGTTAGCATCTGCTAAATTAGAAAAAAGACAGCAGAAGGCGAGAAATAAAAATCAAACATAATAATTCTAACATATTGAACTTCCTACATTTAGGAATTAAATTTGCCAGCATAAAAATTTTAGGATAACATAATAATGGCTAAAAAACAAAAAAGTTTCGCTGATAAGGCAAGTGGTAGAGGTTCAGATGCAGATGCAACAATGGTAAAATATGTAAAAAGCATTAAGTCAGAAAAAACAGGTTTTTGGAGATTTAATGAGCAAATGATTAAAGTTCGTGAAGGCGAAGACTTAAATGCTGCTTTGAAACGTATGGATGAAGCGAGCAATCTTGTCGATATTGATCTTTCTGGTTTTGTATCAAAAGAAAATGACAAGAAAGAGAATGTTGCTGATAGCAACAATGAAAGTGATGTCGCATTGGTCTCTGATGCTAAAAGTGAAGAAGAATAAGCTGTTAAATTAACTTTGCAGTAATTTTAGAGACCCCAGCATTTAGTTGGGGTTTTTTATTCTAATAAATTTTGCTAGTAACTTTTTGGAGAGGTGGCCGAGTGGCTTAAGGCGCACGCTTGGAAAGCGTGTTTACGTTAATAGCGTAACCAGGGTTCGAATCCCTGTCTCTCCACAGTATTTTGTTGAGGAGTAAGGCCCTAATTTCTAAGGGTGTAAATTCACTGCAAAAGTCCTCAGAATTACCCGATGTTTAAAATTCTGGGACCATTCTGGGACCATTTTAAAATAATATACATAAATAATTTTAAGCTTCGTTTGAATTAATATTCTAAGGAATAAATGAATTTTTCTATAAATAAATCGACAGTCATGATATATCTTTTAATATGATTAATAGATATATTTTAAAAATTATATTTTTATCTTTTGTAAAAGCGCAAATAGCCTTGCCAACCTTTCAGGCTGTACATAAGCCACAATCAAGTTCAAGCTCATCATCATTATATAATTTCACATCTCATACGTTTACAAACTGTGGAGCAACAAGCACTTCTGGACCTACATTAGCAAATTGTAAATCTTCTTATGATACCTCTTGGGAGGATAATACAAACTATTTCAATGTGCAAACACAGGGCATACAAGAATGGACTGTTCCTAAAACAGGAACTTATACTATTGAAGTATGGGGTGCGGCAGGTGGCGGAAACCAATATAGAACTATTGGAGGAAGAGGTGCAAGAATGAGAGGAACCTTTTCATTAAACCAGGAAGATAAATTAAAAATACTAGTAGGGCAAAAAGGTCCTAATACTTCCGACCAATATAATGCAGGCGGTGGTGGTGGAAGTTTTGTTATTCTGGGTGCAGATTCTATTTTAGTTATAGCAGGCGGCGGCGGTGGGTCAGGATATCATTCTACCACAAATTATTTTAGTTCAACATATGCAGATGCTTCAACGAGTACTACTGGGCAATATGGATTTCGAGGTAGCAATCAGACCACCGTAAGTGGTCAGGCTGTTTCTGGCAATGGCGGTGGATGTCAAGACAAATCAGGTGGTGGCGGCGGAGGGTACTCAGGAAATGGAGCAAGTTCGACAAAAACAGGTAATTATAATCGTACCGGTAAGGGTGGATATAGTTTTACAAATGGAGGAATAGGAGGTTCAGCGACCACTCCTCTTAATAATGATATGAGTGGAGGATTTGGTGGTGGCGGTTCTGGAGATTGGGATAATTGGACTGGCGGCGGCGGCGGCGGTGGATACTCTGGTGGTGGAGGCGGATACTATTATGGAAATGGTGGTGGTGGAAGTTCTTATAATTCAGGCTCAGACCAGTCTAACTCCACAGGCGCAAGAGAAGACCACGGTCAAATTATCATCACAATTAATTAATATTGAATCTAACAAAGCATGTTTGGTTGATTTTTATCACAGATTTGTGTTATTCTTTGTGACCATTTTGGGACCACTCTAGGGTATATAATGGGGTATAATGGAGTATCATGGAAAAAGAGTTCACGACAGTAAACACGCCTCGCCGAGGAGAGATGATACGCTTGGAAAGCGTGTTTACGTTCATAGCGTAACCAGGGTTCGAATCCCTGTCTCTCCACTTGGTACATAAAATTATAATAATTATTTAAAAAAAGGAAAAAAATGATTACTGAAAACCCTCTCTTAAAAGAAAATGAACAACCTTTTGATACTGTTGCCTTTAAAGATATTCAAACAAGTGACTTCATGCCTGCTATACAATTCAGTCTTGAGGAAGCAGTGCAGAATATTGAGAGAATAACTAAAAATTCTGATCCTGCGGATTTTTCGAACACAATATTAGCCTTAGAAATGTCATCAGAAAAGTTGAATAAAGTAAGTACAGTATATTTCCATCTATTTGGATCAGAATCAGACAAGGACTTTCAAGCTCTAGCAAGTCAAATAAGTCCAATCCTAGCAAAATACAATAATGATATCATGCTTGACAGCGATCTTTTTAAAAGGGTGAAATATGTTTTCGATCAATTGAGTCCAAGTATGAAAAAACAAGATAAAAAGCTTACGGAAGTATGGTATAAAGAGTTCATTCGGAACGGTGCAAACCTAGGAAAAGATGAAAAAGAGAAACTTCGAAAACTTGATGCTGAACTATCTACTTTGGCACCTCAGTTTCAAAATAATAACTTAAATGCGACAAATTCATATGAATTATGGCTCAAAGAAGAGGATTTGGGTGGGCTTCCTGAAATAGTGATTAATGCTGCAAAGACTGAAGCTACTAATAAAGGCAAACCAAATGACTGGTTGATAACCCTTCAGGCGCCAAGCTTTCAACCCTTTATAACTTTTTCTGATGATAGAAAATTAAGAAAAGAAATTATGTCGGCTTTTAGCAGGAAATGTAATGGCGATGATTTTGATAATACTTCAATAATTAAGAAAATTGTCAAGTTAAAACATAAAAGAGCTCGTTTGTTGGGTTTTGATAATTTTGCTGATTATATCTTGGAAAAACGTATGGCTGAAAACCAAGATAATATAATGAATTTTTTAAATGACTTGTATGAGTCTTGTTTTGAATTAGCCAAAAAAGAACTAGAAGAAGTCAAAAAGATTGCTTTTGAGCTTGATGGAATAAAAAATCTTCAAAAATGGGATTTTGCTTATTATAGTGAAAAATTAAAACAAAAACTATATGATTTCGATGATGATTCCCTAAGGCCGTATTTTAAATCTGAAAATGTGATAAAGGGTGTTTTTGAAGTGGCAAATAAATTGTATGGCTTAGATTTTAAACTTTTGGATAATGTTCAAACATACCATGAAGATGTAAATGTCTATGAAGTGATTTCAGATAAAAACGAGCATGTTGGCATACTTTATGAAGACTTGTTTCCCAGAGAAACAAAGCGCTCTGGAGCATGGATGAATGAACTAAGGTCTCAAGGGATGCATAATGGAAAAATAGAAAGGCCGCATGTAACATTTACATGCAATCTTACAAAACCAACAGAATCTAAACCGTCATTACTTACTTACAGGGAAGTCGAAACTATATTTCATGAATTTGGCCATTGTTTGCATGGTCTTCTTTCAAATTCTGATTATTCTTCAATTAGTGGCACATCTGTTTTCTGGGATTTTGTTGAACTTCCTTCTCAAATAATGGAAAACTGGGTTGCAGAAAAAGAGACACTACAGATTTTTGCACACCATTATCAAACCGGTGAATTAATTCCGGATCATCTCATTGAGAAAATTAAAAGTTCTAAAAACTT
>CALKMQ010000232.1 GCA_938092125.1 uncultured bacterium | reverse complement strand
GAGATATTAGAGTATTTGACCATGTTTATATCACCGGTTTTAATGGTAATAAACTTTTCTATATCGGGGTGGTCAATTCTTAATGTTTGCATGTTTGCACCCCTTCGACCGTGTTGTGCAATCGTATTTGTATTTTCGCTGAAAAGGTTCATGAAACCTGTTGGACCGCAAGAGTCTCCACCAGTACCATTGATAGCAGCTCCTGATGGTCTTAATAGCGATAAATCATGGCCGCAACCACCGCCGTATTTGTAGGTCAAAGCCTCTTCAATAATTGTATTATATATTGATTTGATTGAATCATCTTTGACTGCGACAACATAGCAATTATTCAAAGTGGTTGTAATGTCTTCTCTTCCTGCACCATGCATAATTCTTCCACCAGGCACAAATCTAAAGTCTTCAAGAATTGAGTAGAATTTTTCTTCCCACTTTTCTTTGTCTGATTTTGTTTTTTCTACTCCAGCTAGGGCTTTCGCTTGCCTTCCCCACATTTGATATGGGTGTTTTTCACCGGGGGCTAAATATTTGTTTTTTAAAACATCTGAGCCTAAAGAGTCATCGGAATAATAATTTTCAATTGTATAAATTTCATTTTTGTCAACATTGTTTTTTTCTTTATCGAACTCAAGAAGAGGTTTGATAATGTTTTCAACTGATTCAGTTCCGCCCTCGCCAAGAGGTATGTTGAGATCTAATGCTTCTGCCATAATTTACATCCTATGTAGTATGTGGTTGTTATGCCTCGCGGCAATTGTTCAAAACAAAACGGTTGACTAAAATGAAAGCATTATTTAATGCGTGATTGGCGTTTCATAATATATATTGCGTGATACTTTTGAGTCAAACTGTAAGTTCAAAATATTGCATTTTTTTATCTTTATCTTTTTTTTAAATAAATATTTTTAAAATTTTGTTTGAGTAATGTAACATATTTGCTCGTAGATAAGATGTGCAGAAAATAAAATCAGAAAATTCTCATATTGATAGGATGAGTAAAATTGCGCCACTAAGTAATGAAGAAAAAAAACTTTTAGCAAAACTACATAATCGAAAACAGTACAAAAAAAAATCTGTAATTGATAAACAAGGAACGATCTCAAAGGCTGTTTATTATTTAAATAGGGGTATTCTTTCAATGGAATATCAACTTGGCTCGAAAGTGTTCGTTAGGGATTTTATCTTTCAAGATTCTCCAGCATTGGTATACCCGAGCTTTTATCTAAAAGAACCCTCAAGGTACTCTATAAAAGCTGTCACTGATTGCGATGTTTGGGAGCTAACAAAAGAAAATTTTGAGATTGGAAAGAAAAAAATTCCCAGCCTCGAAATTATTGCATTTAAGATTACAAATTTATTTCATCAGAATATTGAGAAAAGGTTTGAGTCCATGATTACGAAATCAGCAGAAGATAGATATATTGAATTGGTTGAAAATCATCCGAGGATAATCCAATCAATTTCTCTTAAAATGATAGCATCTTATCTAGGTATTACGGATGTTGCTTTGAGTAGAATTCGTTCACGCTTGTCAAAGAAGGTTGCTAAAAGCTTTTAATTAGATTGTAAAAGGAGCAGACACTTTATAGTAGATAAAATTTCGTCTATTGTATACTCCCTAGTTTGCTCCTTATGCAAAATAAAATTTTAAAACATTTTTAATCATGAGTGCTTTAGCATTTTAATACGAATAATGCTTAATTTTGATTAATATAAAAGATGGGTGGAATGTTTCATATGAAAATATTTTTTTTAATAGTCGTTTACTTTTTACAATTTGCATTTTCTGAATGTAGCGATTTAAATCAAACCGATTGTGCCGCGTATCCTGATTATTGCACTTGGAATAATGAACAAAATTCTTGTGAAGACAATGGCGGCGGCGGTGCAGAAATCGATTATGGACCATATGAAGTAATGACCTATGCTCAAAATGATGGGATGCAAGAAAGTGTTCTTTATGCTGATGCTACCATTTACTACCCATCTGATTTTGAGGGTGTACTTGGAAGTATAGTTTTAGGTGCTGGCTGGGGTGGTGATCAACAATCTATGTCTGAATGGGCTTATTATTTTTCATCATACGGTTTTGTTTCCGCTACGATTCAATATAATGATCCGGCAAATGACAGTCATGGGTATAGAGCAGAAGCTATATTAGACCTAATTCAATCCATTAAACTTGAGAATGAAAGATTAAGCTCTCCATTATTTAATTTGTTAGATACAAATAGTTTTGCTGTGGCAGGTTATTCATTAAGTGGAGGAGCAGTTCAGCTTTCTGCCGTCTTAGACTCCTCTTTATCCGCTGTGATCGCTTTAAACCCCACAATTATTGTTGAGGATTGTGATGCCTGCGCTGGGTCAAACTATTGTATTTGTTTAATCCCTGAATTTTTAGATCATGCTGTTCCGACATTAATAATTGCTGGACAAAATGAAGTCAATGAACTTCCAAGCTATGATGGATTGTTAGGAGGGAATCATTATGATAATACTCCTGAGACTACTATTAAAATGCTATATGAAATTTCAAGCGGTGGTCATGGTTCTGCAGCATCCCCCGGAGCAACAGAGGGTCAGCCAGCAAAGCTAGCATTATATTGGCTTAATTACTTTATTAAAGACAAAGAAGAATATTGTGATTCAATAATTGTTAATCCTGAAAACGCATCTCGATTTGTGTCTACGATGGATTGTGATCAAGGTCCACCGCCGCCACCTTCAGAATATAACATTGGTTATTTACGGGAAACTGAAACTTCTTTTTGTATGGATGATTGTGGCATTTATCATTTAGAGTCTGAAGATGGAGATTTTCTATATAACATATCAAATCAAAATAATATCCCCAATTTTGAATATTTTGTAAATAGGTTTGTTGAAGTAGAAGGTGACACAATTCAATGTGTGGAATGTAGCGCTGTAAACATTAATTCAATTTTTTTATCTGATCAATGTCAGCAGCCAACAAGCTGTTTTGTTGATCCTTGTACAGTCTCAAATTGTTCTTCAAGTGATAGTGCTGAATGTTCCGCTAACTATTGTGGCGGTTGTTATGCTGATTACTATCAAGAGGATGAACTTATCACCTGTGGAAGCCCAGGAAATGTGAATGATCTCTCTGGCGTGGATTTTGGCCTTTGTCAAATGGCATTAGGATTTGCATGGGTAAATAATCATTGTGGTATGATTAGCGGTTGCGGTTATATTGTTGATGATGTTAATTATTCAAGTCAGTTTTACAGCTCCTTGTTTGATTGCATATCAGCATCAACATTAAAAAATGAAAACGAAATCAATCCATCTGTTTTCAGTTTATATCAAAATCATCCAAATCCTTTTAATCCAAGCACTCAAATAAGATATCAGTTGTCAATTAGTAGTCACGTGAAAATTAATGTCTATAATACAATGGGGAAAATAGTAAAAACATTGGCTAATGAATATCAAAGCGCAGGGTTCAGAAGTGTCAAATGGGATGGAAAAAATAATAATAAGCAAAAAGTTTCTACAGGCGTTTATTTTTATTCAATTCAGTCAGGCGAGTTTAGTTCCACTAAAAAAATGATACTGCTTGATTAATTAATCTTTTTTAGAATAATTCAAGTTTTGACTTGATTTATTGGTAATGATTTTAGTTTAAATTAAGTATTTTTATATATGTCAACTCCCCTTATAGCCATAGTTGGTCGACCGAATGTTGGTAAATCCACATTTTTCAATCGTGTTTTGAGCCAAAGGCAGGCAATCGTAGATGCAACGGAGGGTATAACCAGAGATCGAATCTATGGAGAAATGGAATGGTGCGGGCAAAAACTCCGTTTTATAGATACTGGCGGATTTATACCAGAAGATACCGATATATTTAATGCGGCTGTAAGGGAACAGGCAAAATTAGCTATTTCAGAAGCAGATTTAATACTTCTCATGATTGATGGTCGCGTTGACGCAACTTCAAGTGATCTTACGCTTGCTCAATTTGTTCGAGAAAGTGATCGTCCACACTTGTTAGTAGTTAATAAAGTTGA
>CALKMQ010000231.1 GCA_938092125.1 uncultured bacterium | reverse complement strand
GTTGCCGTAGGCTCTGTTATACCTCTTTCTGTGCCCGCAACTTTTGCAGTGTATCCGCTAATAAAATGATACATTGCCTGATCTGGATTTAGTTTAGCTACAGGAGGTAAAACACCATAGGCATCACAAGTCAAAAATATTATTTTTTCTGGGTTACCAGCAATACTATCTCGCCCTTGAGCAAAGACAGAGTTTTCAATAAAATTTATAGGGTATGAGACTCTCGTATTTTCTGTTTTTGAACCATCACTATAATCAACAATTTTTGATTCTTTATCAAAAACAACATTTTCTAATAATGCACCAGGCCTAATTGCATTGTAAATATCTGGTTCTTCATCTGGATTTAAATTAATAGTCTTGGCATAGCAACCACCTTCAAAATTAAAAATACTATTATCTGACCAACCGTGCTCATCATCGCCAATTAAAGGCCTATCAGGATCAGTACTAAGCGTCGTTTTACCTGTTCCGCTAAGCCCAAAAAATAACGCAGGGTTTTTTCCATTATTATCAACATTTGCTGAACAATGCATCGATAATATTCCTTTTTGTGGCAAGAGATAATGCATTACTGAGAAAATACCCTTCTTCATTTCTCCACCATATTCTGTACCTCCAATTATTGCAATCTTTCTACCAAGATGAAAAATGACGAAAGCATCGGAATTCATGCCATGCTCCAAATACTTAAAATTCTTCACATCCGATGCATTTATAATTGTAAAATCTGGAGCGAAGTTATCTAATTGTCTGCTCTCTGGGCGGATAAACATATTGTGAACAAAATGAGCTTGCCATGCTTTTTTTACTATGAATCTGGCTGACAGATTGTGATTTTTATCAGCTCCAGCGAAACCATCAAAAACATAAGTTTTTGAATCAGATGTATTATAATATTCAATAACTTGATCATAAAGATAGTTGAAAGTATTTTCTGAAATTTTTTGATTTACTTCTCCCCACCATATCTTGTCTTTACTTGAACTTTCTTCTACAATATACTTGTCTTTGGGAGACCTTCCAGTGTATTCACCGCTATCAATCATTGCAGCACCACTAGAGGCAATCAAACCTTCACCATTTTTAATAATGTCCGATACTAAGTCTTTATAACTTAAATTTCTTGATAAGATTTTATTTTGTTTTAAGCCTAAAACTTCTAGACCTAAATCAATTGCTTTAAATTCATTCATATAACTTTACTCGCCGCGAGGATGATTTTTTTGATATACCTTTTTAATTGTTTCTAAATTAAGCTGAGTATAATGCTGAGTGGAAGAAAGGCTACTATGGCCTAGTAGTTCTTTAACCGTAAGCATATCTGCACCTCTATCAATTAAATGAGTAGCAAACGTATGCCTGAGTGTGTGTACTGACCCGCCACCCATAATAGTCTCAAGATATTTTTTTACTCTTCTTTGAAGCGTACGTTTAGGTAATCTTGCTCCTTTTTTATTAGTAAATAATGGATCATTAAAATCAGCCCGTAGGCACCTTCCTGTGTTTTCTAAATAATTATTAATAGAATTTAATGCGACCTTCCCTATAGGCACAATACGCTCTTTTCCGCCCTTACCCATAACTTTTACCATTTCAGTATTTTTGTCAACATCGCAAATATTAAGTGAAAGTAATTCAGCTAATCTTAATCCCGTTGCATAGAGTGTTTCTAAGATCGCTGAATCTCTAAATGCTTCTACTTCATTTGTAATAATGTTAGTAAAAGGCTCCTCCATTAATTTTGAGATATCAACTTCTTTTACAAATGTTGGTAATAATTTTGATGATTTTGGAGTTTTTATGTAAATAGTTGGATTATCTTTTATCTTTTCAAAATTATATAAATATTTAAATAATGCTTTTATAGAGGCTAATCTCCTTGCAATAGTTTTTTCACTATATGGCCTCGTGCTTTTTTTAGAGATATATATTTTTTCCATTTCACTGGATAAAAAACCTCTTATGATATTAGGCTTTATTTTATTTAAATTATTTTCTAATCTAGAATTATAATCATTACAAAATCCAAAAAATATTTTTAAGTCCAACTCATAAGATTTAATGGTGTGCTTTGAAAAACCTTTTTCGTTTTCTAGGTAGTCTAAAAATTCTATTTTTAAGGAGTGAAAATTAGTTTTCATATGAAGATAATTTATGCTCAAGCTTTCTGAAAACTGTGGGGATTGGTGCCTCTAATTTTATCCTTTTACCATTTGAGTTTAATAATTCAAAATCAATAGAATGAGCATGCAGAACATGCCTATTTAAATTAATAATTTCTTTGGAAATAAGTTTTTTAAACTTTGTAGAATATTCATTGCATTTTTTTAAGCCGCCACCGTATTTATTATCACCAAAAATTGGATTACCATTGCTTGAAGAATGAACTCTTATTTGATGAGTACGTCCAGTAAGTGGTCTAAACTCAACACAAGCAAAATTTGAATACTGTTTAATAATTTGAAAAAAAGATTTAGAATATTTTCCATTTTCCTTGCCAGAGCTTAGGGAGTAAGAAGTAGGATCTGTTTTTTTTCTGTTCATATACCCTTCAATAACCCCAATATTATTTTGCCACTTTCCCCAAGTAATAGCAAAATAAACTTTATTTATTGATCTATTTTTAAACTGATTAGAAAG
>CALKMQ010000230.1 GCA_938092125.1 uncultured bacterium | reverse complement strand
TATTTTAGCTCATGAAAGATTAGCCATTGTAGATCCAGCTTCCGGAAAACAACCCCTATTTAGTTTAGATAAAAGTCTTGTTCTAGCAGCTAATGGTGAAATATACAATCATCAAGAATTAAGAGAGAAATTTAAAACTTCATATACATTTCAAACACAATCAGATTGTGAGGTGATTTTGGCATTATACCAAGAAAAGGGAAGTGCTTTTCTGGACGATTTAAACGGTATTTTTGGATTTGCTATTTATGACTCAGCAAAAGATGAATA
Organism: uncultured bacterium; assembly: GCA_938092125.1. GTDB lineage: Bacteria > Fidelibacterota > Marinisomatia > Marinisomatales > UBA1611 > TMED80. The sequence goes on along the minus strand of CALKMQ010000230.1, from coordinate 4,880 downwards.
TTTGGTTGCAAGAGATCATATGGGTATAATTCCATTATACATTGGATGGGATAAAAACGGAACCTTTTATGTAGCATCAGAGTTAAAAGCCTTAGAGGGTGTCTGTAACAAAATAGAGGTATTTCCTCCAGGCCATTTTATGTCAAGTAAAGATGGAAAACTTACAAAGTGGTACCAAAGAGATTGGATGGATTTTGAGGCTGTAAAAGAAAACCAAACATCAATAGACAAATTGAAAAATGCTCTAGAAGCTGCAGTTCACAGACAACTTATGTCTGATGTTCCTTACGGTGTTTTACTTTCTGGAGGTTTAGACTCATCCATAACCTCTGCTATAGCTAAAAAATATGCTCAAAAAAGAATTGAATCTGGAGATACACAGGAAGCCTGGTGGCCACAACTTCATTCTTTTTCTATTGGGTTAGAAGGATCACCAGATCTAGCTGCTGCTCAAATAGTATCAGATCATATTGGTACTATTCATCATGAAGTAACTTTTACCATTCAGGAAGGTCTTGATGCAATTCGTGATGTTATTTATCATTTAGAAACTTATGACATTACTACAGTTAGAGCTTCCACTCCAATGTATTTATTAGCAAGAGTAATTAAATCTATGGGAATAAAAATGGTGTTATCTGGTGAAGGAGCAGATGAAATTTTTGGAGGATATTTATATTTTCACAAAGCTCCAAATGCTGAAGAATTACACAAAGAAACCGTTCGAAAACTTGATAAGTTATATCAATATGATTGTCTTCGTGCCAACAAAAGTTTGGCTGCTTGGGGCATTGAGGGGCGTGTACCATTTCTGGATAAAGAATTTATGGATGTTGCCATGAGAATTAATCCACAAGATAAAATGATTAATGGAGAGCGCATGGAAAAATGGGTTTTACGAAAAGCTTTTGAAGAATATCTACCAGAATCTGTAGCCTGGAGACAAAAAGAACAATTTTCAGATGGAGTTGGCTATAGCTGGATAGATACCCTGAAGAAATTAGTAGAGACCTCTGTGTCTGACGAACAAATGTTACAAGCAAAACACCGTTTTCCGATTCAAACCCCAAGAACAAAAGAAGAGTTTTACTACCGAACTATTTTTGAAGAACATTTTCCATCTGAAACGGCTGCTTTAACAGTTCCATCTGTTCCTTCAATTGCTTGCAGTACTCCAACTGCTTTAGCTTGGGACAAGAGCTTCCAAAACATGAACGAACCAAGTGGAAGAGCTATTAAAACCGTTCATGAAGATGCTTATTAAGGATAATTAATAGAAAAAATTCATTAAATCATTTTCAATTTTTGTTGATATAGTTTTACTGATCTAACTTAGAAAACCCTAGAAGGAAATACCTCAAGAAATTAAAGTCTAATCTAAAAAATGGATTCATATTTTCTGTTTTAAGCCGTTAATTTATTTTTTTTTAAAAAGTTGCTTTCCTTCTTTTTAAAAATTGTGTTTTAAGGTGGTTTATAACCGATTTAAGCCATTATTTAGTAATTAACAAATGTTGATAAAACTGAGTGATAATAATGGATTTAGGTACTCAACGTTCTGTTTTTTTGTAAATTTGAAAATAGGATTTTATCTTTTTTTCATGATGATTCCTAGGGTTTAAAATATTTAAATTATGAGCGAAGAAAACAAAAAAAATTATGATGCTTCCAGCATTCAGGCATTAGAAGGCATGGAGCATGTAAGAATGCGTCCTTCCATGTATATTGGAGATGTTGGAGTGAGAGGGCTTCATCATTTAGTATACGAGGTAGTAGACAATTCAATTGATGAAGCTATGGGTGGTTACTGTGACACCATCGATGTAGTTATAAATGAAGATAATTCAATTACCACCAAAGATAATGGTCGTGGAATACCGGTAGGAATTCACAAAAAAGAAGGGGTTTCTGCACTTCAAGTTGTAATGACAAAGATTGGAGCGGGGGGTAAATTTGATAAAGATTCTTATAAAGTATCTGGAGGGCTTCACGGGGTTGGAGTTTCTTGTGTAAATGCATTGTCTGAGCATTTAACAGCAACAGTTCATAAAGAAGGTAAAGTTTGGCAACAAGAATACTCTAAAGGAAAAAGTTTATACCCTGTAAAAACCATTGGTGAAACAGATTTCACTGGAACAATTGTTACCTTTTTACCTGACACTTCAATTTTTACACAAACTATTGAATACAATTATGAAACTTTAGCAACACGTCTTCGTGAACTTTCTTATTTAAATAAAGGAATTACAATTACGTTAACTGATCATAGAAGAAAAGACGATGAAGGTAATTTTATTAATGAAACTTTTTTCAGTGATGAAGGTCTGCCTGAATTTATTAAATACCTAGACAGTACTCGAGAACAACTAACCTCCAGTATTATTTCCATGGAAGGTGAAAAAAACGGAATTCCTGTTGAAGTTGCTATGGTGTACAATACCTCATATGCTGAAAACCTTCATTCTTATGTAAACAACATAAACACCCATGAAGGAGGAACACACCTATCTGGTTTTAGAAGAGGATTAACAGGTACTTTAAAAAAATATGCAGATAATTCAGGTCTACTAAAGAATGTGAAGTTTGAAATTTCTGGAGATGACTTTAGAGAAGGCCTAACTGCCATTGTCTCTGTTAAAGTTTCTGAACCTCAATTTGAAGGGCAAACAAAAACAAAGCTTGGAAATAGAGAAGTAACTTCAGCGGTTTCTCAAGCGGTTTCTGAAATGCTTACAGATTATCTTGAAGAAAACCCAAATGATGCAAAAACAATTGTTCAAAAAGTTATTCTAGCAGCTACTGCGAGACATGCTGCAAGAAAAGCTCGTGAAATGGTTCAACGTAAGACAGTAATGAGTATTGGAGGACTGCCTGGAAAATTATCTGATTGCTCCGAAACAGACCCTGCTCAATGTGAAATATTTTTAGTTGAGGGAGATTCTGCAGGGGGTACAGCTAAACAAGGACGTGATAGAAACTTTCAAGCAATTTTACCATTAAGAGGAAAAATCTTAAATGTTGAAAAAGCAATGCAACACAAAGTTTTTGAAAATGAAGAAATAAAAAATATGTTTACTGCTCTTGGGGTAAGTATTGGTACAGAAGAAGATCCTCGAGCTTTAAACTTATCAAAATTGAGATATCATAAAGTTGTGATTATGTGTGATGCCGATGTAGATGGGTCTCACATTGCAACCTTAATACTAACTTTCTTCTTTAGATATATGAGAGAAATGGTAGAGCAAGGGTACATATACATCGCTACTCCTCCTTTATACCTTGTGAAAAAAGGTCAAAAAAGGGAATATGCATGGGATGACAATCAACGAGATTTAATAGCTACAAAAATGGGAGGGTCTGTTAACATTCAGCGCTACAAAGGTCTTGGAGAAATGAATGCTGAACAATTATGGGATACTACCATGAATCCAGAGTTTAGAACCTTACGACAAGTAACTATTGACAGTTTATCCGAAGCTGACAGAGTATTCTCGATGCTAATGGGTGACGAAGTTCCGCCAAGAAGAGACTTTATAGAGAGAAATGCGAAGTATGCAAATATAGATGCATAAACTCTCAAACGAGAACACATAAAAATTCGATTATAAATATTTTTTTAAATTATAAAACAAAAGAACATGAAAATTACAGTTGTAGGAGCAGGTGCTGTTGGAGCTAGCTGTGCAGAATATATTGCCATTAAAGACTTTGCTTCTGAAGTTGTATTATTAGATATTAAAGAAGGCTATGCTGAGGGAAAAGCAATGGACTTGATGCAAACCGCTTCTTTAAATAGTTTTGATACAAAAATAACAGGAACAACCAACGATTATTCAAAAACTGCTAATTCAGATATTTGTGTAATTACATCAGGTATTCCAAGAAAACCAGGAATGACAAGAGAGGAATTAATTGGCATCAATGCTGGTATTGTAAAAACAGTTTCTTCTAACTTAATCAAGCATTCTGAAAACACAATTATCATTGTAGTCTCTAACCCAATGGATACCATGACGTACTTAGTACACAAAACCACTGGAATTCCAAAAAATAGAATTATTGGAATGGGTGGAGCACTCGATTCTGCGCGATTTAAATACAGACTAGCAGAGGCTTTAGAAGCTCCAATCTCTGATGTTGACGGAATGGTTATTGGGGGGCATTCTGATAAAGGAATGGTGCCATTAACGAGATTAGCCACGCGTAATTCTGTACCAGTTTCAGAATTTATTTCAGAGGAACGATTAGAGCAAGTACTTCAGGACACCAAAGTTGGAGGCGCTACGCTAACAGGCTTACTAGGAACTTCTGCTTGGTATGCACCTGGCGCTGCTGTTAGTGGATTGGTTCAAGCAATTGCTTGTGATCAACGAAAAATATTTCCATGTTCTACACTATTAGATGGAGAATATGGTTTACATGATTTATGTATTGGAGTTCCTGTTGTATTAGGAAAAAATGGAATTGAAAAAATTGTTGATATCAAATTAAGTGATGCTGAAAAAGCACATTTAAAAGAATCTGCAGAAGGTGTTACTAAAACCAATGGATTATTAGCATTATAAACACCCATACTCTTAAATAAAAAACCAGCCTTTTGGGCTGGTTTTTTTATTCCTAATAAATAGACTTTTAATCTTAAGACAATCCAGATATTACACCATTTTTGTTTATCGTCATACCTTCTGACGCTGGAACTGGAGGCAAACCAGGCATGCGCATCATTTTCCCTAAAATTGGAATAATAAATTGGGCACCAGCAGCGATTTCAATTTCTCGAACAGTAACCGTAAAACCTTCAGGTCTTCCTATCAATTGTTCATTATCTGAAAAAGACTTTTGTGTTTTTGCCATACATATGGCAAAATCATTAAACCCTA
>CALKMQ010000229.1 GCA_938092125.1 uncultured bacterium | reverse complement strand
AAATTAGTAATCATAGCTGCAGGTTTAGGCTCAAGGCTATCATCCGTATCAAATAATACACCTAAACTTCTGGTGCCTGTAATGGGGCAACCTCTTATAAATAAATTATTATCTAATTGTATAGATGCTGGTATTAAAAATATTGTAGTGGTAACTGGCTTCAATAATCATATTATTGAAGCTCATTTAAAAACGCTTCAAACCCCAATCCAAATCGAAGTAGCATATAATCCAGACTGGAAACTTGCAAATGGTGTAAGCGTTTTATCTGCTCAAAAGCATATACCTACTGGAGAAGATTTTATGATATCAATGAGTGATCATTATTATACGAGTGATATTTTAAAAATCATAAAAGACAAGTCAGATAGTAATACTATTGCAAGCGTGGGGGCCGACTATAAAATTGATGAGATTCACGATATTGATGATGGGATGAAATTAAAGATAGATGAAGATTCAAATTTGATTCGTTCTATGTCTAAAACATTATCAAAATACAATGCAATTGATTGCGGTATTTTTAAATGCAAATACGAATTTTTTAACTATTTAAAAAAGGCTAAAGAAAAAGATGAGTGCTCATTGTCCGATGCATGCAATCTTCTAATGAATAAGGGCTTAATGGGTAGTGTAGATATAAAAAATTACCCTTGGATAGATATTGATACTCCCGAGGCACTTGATTTTATTAATCAAAATCCTAAAAAGTTTATTTAATATCAATTAAACGTAATTTTGCCAGATATGAATAATATATATTTCTTTGCCAATCAAGTGTATCAGTATGGTCATGCAAAACCAATTTATGATAAGACTGGAGGGGTATTTGTTGTAAATAAATTAAATAGAGCTCTAAGATTTAAGTACTATCTCCGAAATACAGAAATAACTGGCGGTGGAATATTTAAAGCACCGAAAGTATTAAAAAAACCAAAAAATGAAGTTTATGATTTAGAAGGAGTAATAATATCAGGCTCAAATTCAGAAATTAAACATGATAAAAATAAGTCCATTTCAATATTTATTGGCCATGGAGCAGGAGACAAGAAATTTGGAGGGTCTGGAAATACTTTAGAAACATATGATTACCATTTTGTGTCAGGACCTAAACACATACACAAACAAAAAGATATGGATATTCATATTCCAGAAGAAAAATTAATCAAAATTGGTTACCCAAAATTTGACGACTATATCAATGATCGAATTGATAAAGAAAAATATTATGATTTTTTGAATATTAAAGATAAAGAGAGAAGAAATATATTATATGCCCCAACATGGAAGTGGGGCAACGGCACCTTAGAAATATATGGAAAAAGATTTATTAAGGAGCTCGATAAAAATTATAACCTTATTATAAGACCTCACTTCCATGATAGAGGGAAAATTAAACTGTTAAAACTTTGGGCAAAATATAATGGCTATAAAAATGTCTATTTTTCTAATCCAGCAAAAATAATTAAAAATAGTACAATGAATGATTTTGCCATATCAGATTTGATGATTAGTGATACGTCTTCAATCATTTATGAATATTTAGTTACAAAAAAACCTATAATCATTGCAAACAATGACTATGACCAGCTTCATAATATGCCAGATGAAATGAGCGTTCTGTCTATAGCAAAAAATTATGACGGTGAGAAATCTGATATTTGTGATATGGTAGCAGAGGATTTAAATAATCCCAACCTGGTAAACCTGTATAATGAAATGCTTAATAATTGTTTTTATTTTAATGATGGAAAAAGCACACAAAGAGCCGTTGATTTCATTCAGTCAATTCAATCAGACTAAATAATCATTTAGTCGTTTCACTTTGATGAAGGCGTAAATACATTTTTCCCTTTAAACTCTTTAGTACCATTTACATAGCTGTAATACTTTCTACATTCGCAAGAGAGGTATTCAATATCAATCGGTAAAAACTCCCGTTTTGCATTTGGCCAATATCTCTTTTGAAGTTTAATCATCTCATCACATGTTGCCTGATGATTTTTAGTACCAAGAAATTTTTGAAGTCTATCTAAAAATGCGACCGCCCCAATACCTGTAGGAACAGGACTAGTTGGCTTGATAATATCTGGCCGGAACCAAGCAATGTCAATGACTGCCATAAATATTGGGAAATCATTCTTCATTTTAAACTCATGATTTACAGCTTGAGTAGCAATTATTACATCACCGGCAGAGCCTCTTATTATTTCACATAAAGAATCTTTAATATCATGAAATAATGTTGTTGCAGCTTCTAGCCTAGAGTACTTTATACCATTCCATTCTATTTCTTCTACTGGATAAGCTGTTTTATTTGACCAGGAGTCAAAAGCAATCATTTTATTTTTTATTAGTGCTTTATCAGCTAAAACATCTTTAGAAATAGCATCAAGGACTACTCCTTTATTGCACCATCTTGCAAAAAATAATGCTTGAACTAAATCTGGCAGATCTTGTTCGAGACCCTCAGCAAACTTTATAATAGATTTACTTACACGGTCGTCTTCTCTAAACACATTTAAAAATCTACCCTTTTGGAATATTGGATCCTCTGACCAAGGAAATGACTCTCCTTGTTCTCTTTTTATTCTGATTTGTTCACGTTCTTTACAAAATTTAAAGAATACTGATACAGGGTCTTTTAGATCAAGTCCATTTAATGCATCTGCATATGGATTATTATTCTTACTTTTCATCTTCAACGAATCCTTTCCAATTTCTCATATAAGTAATGAACACATCACTTAACCCAGCTTTAATCAGCTGTGTTGATGTAAATGGCATCTTTGGAGGATTATAGTTGTCATCTTTAAGGTTTAGACTCCAATCAGGATAAGGTATAGCTACTCTACCTACACCAATCAAGTCAGCTCCTTGCATCATAACATCAGTTGCATCTTTTGATGACCAAATTCCTCCTGTACTGATTATAGTAGGCAAGTTCGGGATGGTATGAGTAAACCATTCAGTTATTGTTTTTTTGTCTTTTGAATATTCATCAGATATTTTAAAACAATCCCAGCAAGATAAATGAATAAAATCAATTCCAATCTTTGTTAATATTTTCGCAAGCTCTAGACTATCATCTAAAAATATTCCCATATCGTTTATTTCTGGCGAAATCCTGACTCCGACAATAAAAGATTCTGGAACAGATTTTTTAATTTCATTTATAATTTTCATTAAAAATTTTGACCTATTATGGATGTCGCCTCCCCAAATATCTTTTCGGTTATTAGTTTTTTTACCAAGAAACTGAGATATCAAATACCCATGGGCCCCATGAAGCTCGATTCCATCAAAACCTGCTTCCACACACCTAATTGCAGCAGATTTAAAATCAAATATAATGCCTTCTATATCTTTTTGATTAGCAGCTTTTGTAAAACCTGTTAAGGACTCCTTACAAGGAATTTTACTTGCTGAAATTGGAATATTACCTGTTAATTTTTCTGGTGCTCTCATTCCCCCATGAAACAGTTGAGCAAAAACTAAACTATCTTGTTCGTGAATACTATCTGTTAATACTTTTAACCTATTAATAAAGGAATCTTCATAAACTCCAAATTCACCTTCCCATCCTTGACCATTCTTAGAAACATGTGTAGCCGCAGTAGTTATAATTCCAAACCCATCTTTTGCTCGTCTTGTAAGCCAATTAATTTCTTCATCTGACAATGTGCCATCACGGTGACTTTGTTTGTTTGTCATAGCAGCTAAAACAGATCTATTTCTAATTTTCTTTTTTGTTCTGGGGAAAACGTAAGGTTCATAAGGTTTAGACTTAATATTCATAGACTCAACTAACGCATCCCTAAATCTTTAAGAACATCATAAACTACCTTTGGTTTATTCGAAATAATCCCATTAGCCCCGATTAAAATCGCCTGCTTGATATCTGCCGTGTCATCTAAAGTATAATAATGAACTTCTAGTTGCTTTCCTTGTTTTTCTTTTAGCCATGAAGCATGATTCATTTTATATTTTTCCACATTTTTAGAATAGAATGGTAATTGAAAAGCATCAAATTTAAATTCATATAAAGGTAACCAACTCCAATACATACTACCTATTATATCGCGTCTCGAAGCTGCTGTAACTATTTGACGAGAAGCCATCTTTCTAAATTTTTTAATTACGCTATAGTGTGATGATACAATAAGAATATTATCACTCATTTTATATTCATTTATTAAATCAATAAGACTTACAAGACCAGTCAATTTTGAATCTTTAATTTCAATATTAATTCTTTCATCTGAAAAAGTTTGAAAAATTTTTTCTAATGATGGAATTTTATATTGCTTAACACTGAGGTTTGTACGTTCTGTATTGTTTTTATAAAAACCGTATCCGGCATCTAAAAAATTCATCTCCAACAAAGTCAATTCACCAACATTTTTATTAATTCCCGTGATTTTTAATAAGTTTTCATCATGTACTACGACCCATTCTTCATCTTTAGTTAGCCAAATATCCAGCTCAATGATATCTGCACCTTGGTTTAGTGCTAACTCAAAAGCTTCAACTGTGTTTGGAGGTAGTTCTAAAGATGATCCCTGGTGAGCAATTATTTGTGGGCAGGGACAGTCAAAATAAGGTTTTCCATTTTGTGAAAATAAACCACTCGCTTCAAGTAAGAGGATTATAAAAATTAGATAATAATTAAAGTTTCTATTTATCAATTAATAAACTTTTTAGATCAATAATCAATGGGATCAAACATTGTACCGATTTCAGTAGTCCCATTTGCCCTATACCTTTGTCCAGTTTCAAGATCTTCAATAATCCATTTTTTTGGACATTTAGTTTTAATTATAAGCTGAACAGAAGAATTTAATTCCTCAGCTTCATCACCATTTTTCAATTTTCTAAAATTTGACATTTTATTCTCCATTTTTTAATACTAATTATAAGTTACCTTAATCTATATATAATCCTTTAGCTGTACTTACCATCCAATCATCTAGATCTTCAGGCATATTATCTTGGTCTAATAGATATTTCAATTCACCGTTAAACCAAATACATGCACTCTCTAAACTAATATTATTTATTGTATCTCTTGGTGCTACGCCAACAACTACAATATCTGCATCTGATATTTTTATATCATAGGCAGCACCCGTCCCAAAATCAGTTCTCATACCTTCTTCAAGATTATGAATCTCTCCATTTTTCCAATATTGTGGAGTGTACCCGCCTGAAGGCCCTTCTTGCCCAGTATCACCAAACCAGTCTCTATATCCAGCGACATATATATCCTCGCCATTAATTGTAATAGATTGACCAATAGCACCATAAATATCCATAGTTGAACCTGCTAAAGGAAGATTTGTTCTAGTAGTATGTCTCCAATATGCGGCAGTCGGTGTATACCCAGCAAAATTAGAAGTCTTTAAAACATAACCTCCATAGTATCTCATATTTCCATCCATAAATGCAATGTCATATACTTCCCCATCACCTCCATTCGGGACAGGAAGATTTGTTCGGCTATTACCATCTTTCCAAAAACAGGGTATGATATAATGATCATTATTCATGTAATAACCCCCAATATATACACTACCATTATTACGAACTCCTATCGCAAATGCTTGAGAATCTCTACTTATTGTCAGATCAATCCTTTGTCCATTTTTCCAATAGCACGAGCCATTATTATACCATCCTGCCACATAGATATCATCTTCATAAACAGCTATAGCTTCAGCTTCTCCACCTTGACCAGGCAAATCATATCTTTTTTGATTAATCCAATAGCATGCATTGTAATTTTCGCTTGTACCAGAAATATAGACATCTCCATTTGATACAGTAATATCTGTAGCCCAAGCTCCTCCAGATAATTCGTTTCTAACTCCATCAACCCAATAACATGCTGTCATATCGCCAGAAGAATTATAAGAGCTCCCAGCAATGTAAATTTTTCTTCCTGGAATTAATTGCTCGCCTGAACTTTGAGAACTACTATCTCGTTCACAACTATAGATAAAAATAGTTATGATAATTATAAAATACTTTTTCATTGATAATAAACGCAGCTTAAATAACCTCAAACTAAGATAGACCAAATGTGTTCTTAATCCCTGAAATGACATATTCTATTGCAAGCGCTCCAAGAAGCAATCCAAACACTCTTTGAATTACACTTAATAAAGACATACTTATAATTTCAGTAAGTTTAGATGATAGCCACATACATATTCCTGCTAAAAACACAGAAAGAGTAACTGGAAAAAAATTAATCATTTTGCTTATTATATCTGGTCCCGAGTTTTCTGCAATGAGCATCGTTATCGTAATTGAACCAGGGCCAGCAATAAGCGGAATCGCTAAAGGAAATGTTGCCAATGAAATAACTGAAACTTCATCGAGAGCCGTATCTGCTAAATTTTGACGTCTTTCGTCTCTTTTTTCAAAGACCATTTCAAATGCAATAAAAATGAGAAATAGTCCACCAATTATTTTAAAAGAATTTATATTGATGCCCATAACACTCAATAAAGAATGCCCAAGAATAGAGAAGAAAAATAAGATCACGAATGAAATGACAGTAGCTCTTAAATAGATGCGTTTTATTTCATTTTTTTTTAGACCGTGGGTTATACCTGCAAAAATAGGAATAAGAGCAAAGGGATCTATTGCTACAAAAATCAGTATGAAATTATTTATAAAGGTGCTTGTATATGTCTCCACCATAAGAAAATTTAATTAATTATAAGTAGTTGAGCGAACGTTTGAATTACAAAGTGCTTGGCTTAAATATATCAGGCTTCTGAAAGTATCCATCCATAAAAAAAATACTTATCATTAGAAAAAGAGTCAAAATAATAGATCCTTCAAATCCAAAGTTTCCACCTGTTAATAGTTCATGACCATTTGGTTTTTGTTCAAATAAACTATTAATTTTATTTCCACTAACTTCAAAACCAAATATTGGGCCTTGCAGATAATTCCAAGTTAAATGTGCACCTATAGGAAACCATAAATTGTTTTTATGTATCGTATAAATTCCTAAAAATATTCCAGCAAGAAATAAATTTACTAAAGGCAAAATTCCAATATTTGGATTTCCAAGATGCATAATCATAAAAACCAAGGAAGATACAATCAAAGCAACATACTTATTGAAGGAGCTACTCAAATTATGTAAAATGTATCCTCTTATTGCTATTTCCTCATTTAACGATACAATCGTAAAAAGGAAAAAATAAAATATTTGATCATAGAAAGAAAAATAAGTTAAATCTATTAACGTAAGGTTTAAAACTGTTAGTAATATGAAACCGGAGCAAATTAAAACAGTTCCTGCCAAGAGCCCTTTATAAAAGTCAATTTTAAAACCAACAAAATCCAAACCAATGGAAACAAAATCTTCTCTACTAATAAACTTTTGAAAAAGACCAACAGTGAAAAGAGTGCCAATAAGTTGACAGACCATCATCAATAACATCATTTTATTTTCCATTATTAATTCTGGATCTGAAATGAACTCCTCAAAACCATATTCACTATAATATGCGACAATAGCTATACCTACTAAATCAAATAACGTTATGAATATAAAAAAAGTAAAGAAAAACAAAAGTGCCCTTAACCAACCTCTTTTTATTAGTGGATATTTAGTTTCCATGATTTATTTTACATGGAGAACATATTTATTTCCTAGTATCTTGTAATCTATTTTATAGTCATATTTTGAAAAACGAAGAAAAAAAGTTCACATTGCTTATGATTTTTGCAATGATAACATGGGGTTATTCTTGGGTAGGCGCAAAAATACTTGGACCCTATGGAAATGTTGCTGATAAAATATTCTTACGCTTCTTTTTTGCTTCAATTGCCTTAATCCCAATTTTAATAAAGTATCACATCCCATTTAAAGTGGACAAAAAAGGTTTTATGTTCATTTTTTGGAATGCAGTTTCATTATGTTCTTACAATTATTTTTATTTTAGATCAACACATATGGGACTTGCAGGTGTTGGAGGAGTACTAGTAACAACTTTAAATCCAATTCTTACATCTTTGTTTGTTTTTTCATTCTTAAATAGATCATCAGCAAAATCAAAGGAACTACTGGGCTTAATTTTGGGTCTTATTGGTGGAACTATTATAATGCGATTATGGGAAATGGACTTGGATTTAATGATTCGTTCTGGAAATCTATTTTATATATTAGCCTCTTGTTCATGGGTTTCTGTTACAATTGCATCTCAAAAATCTAAAAACCGTATTCATTTTCTTGCTTTCAGTTTTTGGAGCTTTTTATTTGCTTCAATAATTTCATTATCTTTTTGTGAATTAGGTTCTATTTCCCAAGTCACAAACTATGACTCGCCTTTTTGGATAAATATTTTTCTGCTTTCAATAGTTGTAATGTCATTTGCAAATACAATGTATTTCTTTGCTTCATCAAAAATTGGAGCTGTTAAAGCTAGTTCATTTATTTTTATTGTTCCATTAACAGCCATTGTTTTTTCAAAAATAATTCTCAGTGAAGAGATTTTATTCACAACTATTTTAGGCGGTATTTTATCAGTCGTTGCTGTTTACTTAATTAATAAAAAATAAATTATGATAGGTTTTTATGTTTATCGTAAAATATTCTTAATTTCTTCTATTAAAAAAAATCATAAATAAGGTTATAATATGGATTTAAAAGAACAAATAGTTGATGATATAAGTAGTAACTCAATCATTCTTTACATGAAGGGGACAAAAGAGATGCCTCAATGTGGTTTTTCTAACAATGTAGTACAAATTCTCAATCATTATGGAATAGATTATAAGGATGTAAATGTTTTAACAGATCCAAACATTCGTATAAAATTAAGTGAGCATTCTGGTTGGCCAACCATTCCTCAATTATTTGTAAAAGGAGAACTAGTTGGAGGAGCTGATATCACTAATGAGCTTCATCAGAATGGTCAATTACTTGATATTCTTGATAAAGCAAATAGTTAGCATCTACTGCTAAAAGTAGTTGGCCTCAGTTCGTTGTTTCAATAAATTTAGGCCTTAGATTTTTAAAGCTATTACAAAATTTGGCCCGTTCGTCTAGTGGTTAGGACTCCAGGTTTTCATCCTGGCAACAGGAGTTCGATTCTCCTACGGGCTACAAATTTTTGCAGTAGTTTAAATTATTGGCTATTGAAATGATAATTTTACAATACTAGCTGCTCCGCCATACCCACCATCTAAAAAAGCATTTTTACCACCTACAATTAAATCTCCATTCTCTAGTTCAATTATAGCTTGATTGCCTCTATGTCCATGCAACCACAAACGCTATCCCCGC
>CALKMQ010000228.1 GCA_938092125.1 uncultured bacterium | reverse complement strand
CCAATCTGACTAAAATAGTTTGTCCTTTTATATCAAAAGACTTTAGAGGTCTTAGCATTTTTAAGTATTCTTAATTTAGAGTTTAACTTGGCTAGAAAATATTATAATATTGTATATGTTAATTAACTTAGCTTCTATTTTAGTTAATTATATCACTACAAAACAATGCATAAGGTTTAAAATGAAATTAAACATCCAAAAGTTAAAATCATTCGTCTTTTGAAAAAAAAACCTTTCAATATTAATCACAACGATAATTTTAATGAGCTTATGGTACACAGAGTACATGAGATTCTATTAGTCGCTAGTCCATATGATGCTTTTATACTAGAAGAAGATGGCGGATTAACGGAACAGATTATGACAGAGTACATTGGGATGAATTTTAATTATGCTCCCAGAGTGACAAGGTCCTCTACGGCAGCTTCAGCAATGAACGATTTATCAAAAAATAATTTTGATTTAGTAATTGTTATGCTAAGAATTGAGGATACTGATCCAGTTTCACTTGGCAAGTCAATAAAAAAGAAATATCCAAATATGCCAGTAATTTTACTAGCTTTTGATGAAACAGAAATAAAACAATTCACGCCACGAATTTCACCGAGTTCAATTAACAGAATTTTCATATGGTCAGGTGACGCTTCTGTTTTTCCAGCAATTATTAAATATGTTGAAGATAGAAAAAATGCTGAAAAAGATATTATCGAGGGTAATGTGCGCGCAATAATTCTTATTGAAGATTCCCCTCGAATGTATTCAATATTGCTTCCACTTATATATCGAGAGATAGTATCGCTCACAAAAACATTGATGAAAAAAACTTTTAGCTCTACTTATAAATCAATGCACTTGCGAGGAAGAATCAAAGTGTTACTTACACCAAATTTTGAAACTGCTAAAAAGTTTTCTAATAAATATGGAGATAATATTGTTGGAATAATATCAGATGTTAAATTTTTGAATAATGGCAAAAAAGACTCAAAAGCAGGAGCTAAATTTGCAAAATCTATCAGAGAAAAGCATCCGTCTATGCCGATAATGCTACAATCAACAGATAATTCTAATCGAAAATTAGCGAAAGAGTTAGGAACTGATTTTTTACATAAAGAGTCTAACACACTTTTGAATGATTTAAGAAATTTCATGCTAATCAATTTCGGATTTGGAGATTTTATATTTAAGGATAATCAAGGAAATGAATTACTAAAAGCAACGAATATTGAAGACCTAATTGAAGGTATAAAAACAGTGCCAATAGAAACTATTATTTTCCATGGTAGAAGCAACCACTTTTCAAATTGGGTTGCTGCTAGATCAAACTTTGATTTAGCAACACAACTTAGAAAAATTAATGTTCAGAAATTTTCTAAAAAAGAAGATATAAGGACCATGATTATTAAAGAAATTAATAATTTAAAGGAGCAACATAAGTTTGGTGAAGTATCTGACTTTTCTCCTGAAAATGGTAAAAATTCCAGGTTCTACAAAATGTGCGGAGGCTCTTTGGGTGGTAAGGCACGCGGATTAGCATTTGCGAAAGATATGATAATTCAGTCAGGCATTAATAATAGATACCAAAACATAAACGTAAAAATTCCAAAAACAGCAATAATCGGAACAAAAGAATTTGATCGTTTTATGAAAGATAATAAACTTTGGGATAAAGCCTTAAAGGCTAAGAATGATCAAGATATTGAGACATTGTTTTTGAAGAGCCGGTTGTCAATGGAGCTCACACTTAAGATAGAATCATTTTTAAAATATTGTAATTATCCTTTAGCCGTTAGGTCCTCTAGTTTACTTGAAGACTCACAATACCAACCTCTATCTGGCGCATATTCAACATTTATGTTACCAAATAACCAAGCATTATTTAAAGACCGTATAAATCAATTAATTAATGCAATCAAATTAGTTTTTGCATCAATATTTTATCTTGAATCAAAATCATATTTTGCAAATAGTGCACATCGAACAGAAGAAGAAAAAATGGCGGTGATTTTAATGGAAATTGCTGGACAAGAATACGCTGACGGCAGATTTTACCCTACATTTAGTGGCGTATTAAAAAGTATAAATTTTTATCCCGTTTCATATATGAAGAGAGATGAAGGAGTTTGCTATTTAGCGCTTGGTTTTGGTAAAACTATTGTAGATGGTGGAAAATGTCTTGGCATTTCTCATAAATACCCTGCTATCAAACCTCAGTTTTCAACAATAAAATCAACATTAGCAAATTCCCAATCAAGTTTTTATTCACTCGAAATGGATGGTGCTAATTTCAAATTAAAAAATGACTTAAGACTTCTTAATCTTTCAAAAGCTGAAATAGATAAGTCATTGGACTGGCTAGGAGGAGTTATTACTTCAGATGATAATATTCTTAGAAATTCTCTATCATATAAAGGAACAAGGGTAGTTAATTTTTCACCAATTCTTGACTGGAAGATTATACCTTTGTGTGAAATACTAAATGAATTACTTATACTTGGAAAACAAGCACTCGGATGCCCAGTTGAAATAGAGTTTGCTGTAAATATGAAAAAAAATGAACTATCTGAGTTTTATTTACTACAAATAAAACCCATGCTAATAACAACAACTAAGGCTATAGTCGAAAAAAACTTTAGAAAAAAAGATATTTTTGCATCTAGTCATATAACATTAGGAAATGGTTCGACTAACCAAATAAAAGATCTATTATACTTATCTCCAGATAAGTACGATCCGTCAAAATCGTTTGATATAGCTAAAGAAATTGAATTTTTTAATAATAAAATGGGCAAAAACAGACCCTATATTCTTGTTGGCCCTGGAAGGTGGGGTTCTTCAGACCCATGGTTGGGCGTACCAATAAATTGGCAACAAATATCAAATACAAAAATGATTTTAGAACTAGGACATCAAGAATTTCCGGTTGACCCATCATTTGGTAGTCATTTTTTTCAAAATATTATTAGCCTTCATATTGGCTATCTAACAATTGACCACAAAAATAAAAATGATTTTTTAAATTTAAAATGGTTAGAGAAAAATCAACCTAAAGAAAAGAAAAATTATATCAGCTGGTATCAATTTAAAGAGCCATTCCGCTCCACTATAGATGG
Organism: uncultured bacterium; assembly: GCA_938092125.1. Taxonomy (GTDB): domain Bacteria; phylum Fidelibacterota; class Marinisomatia; order Marinisomatales; family UBA1611; genus TMED80. The sequence goes on along the minus strand of CALKMQ010000228.1, from coordinate 248 downwards.
ACTATCCGGAAAAGGAAAAGTAATTATTCCCAGACCAGATACAATAGAGATAATGGACGAAGAAGATTCTTCTGGAATCTAAAGATTTAGACTACCCCTTGATCAATCATTGAATCAGCAACTTTTATAAAACCCGCTATATTGGCACCTTTAACATAATCCACATGACTATTATTTTCTCCATTCTCTACGCATGAAGTATGAATACTCTTCATAATACTGAGTAGTTTTTGATCTACTTCATCCCT
>CALKMQ010000227.1 GCA_938092125.1 uncultured bacterium | reverse complement strand
TTATCATGATGCATATATTGCATTTGAATAGGATGACTCTTTATAGTAATTCCTCTTTCACGTTCTAAATCCATACTATCTAGAACTTGATTTTGCATTTGTTTTGAAGACAGAGTTTTTGTCTCTTCAAGAAGACGGTCTGCTAAAGTTGATTTTCCATGATCAATATGAGCAATAATAGAAAAGTTTCTTAATAAATCTTTTTTCACTAAGAGAAATTAATCAGATGAAGGGTTCAATTATGATTTTTTATTCAATATTATATAATAACAAAAATTGCGGCTTCTAATATTTTCTTTGTAGTTGTAAGAGTCTTAGGTTTGCTTTTTTTCGTTTACCATCTTGTATTAATGAAACAACTTTCATCGCCTCTAAAACAGGAATATTTATATTATCTGAATTTGTATATAAAGCATCCATATGCATTGTTATTAATTGCAAGTCATACCCTACAAGCTCAGAGGAGTACTCATCAATTAAAGAATAGTACCTTTCGATATAATATGGCTCTATCCAATTCCTATCATTTAAGTATTGTTTTGCTACCTCTTCTTTGTGCTTTTTTTTCATAATACTTAAGGTGCTGTATGCACCGTTTATAAAGGATATTTTTTCTTTTGAAGATAAAGAGAACCAAAATTCTGAGGGCGATTTTGTACTTTGCGCTTGACCAATTAATAAATTGACTGATAGTAAAATACTATATATTATTTTCTTCAATCTTATTTCTCCTTAAAATGATTTACAATTGGAAATCGTCTACCAAATCCAAAAGCTTTTCTTGAAACTCTTAAACCAATAGGTGCTTGCCTCCTCTTATATTCATTAAAATGGATTTTATTTTTTATTTCTATAATAGTTTTCTCTTCAAACCCTTGACTTATTAATTCAGTATTAGAATATGTTTTTTGAACAATTAAATCTACTAATGGTGATATCACATCATAATCAAATGGATCAACTTGGTTGGGTGAAAGCTCTGCAGAGGGAGGTTTCTCGATTGAATTCAATGGTATACAACTACCCTTGTTATTGTTAATCCACTTTGCAAGTTCATAGACTTCACTTTTATTTAAATCTGAAATGACTGATAATCCACCACTCATATCACCATACAAAGTACAATACCCTAAAGCTAACTCAGTTTTATTTCCTGTAGAAAGCACTAATCTTCTAAATTTGTTAGATAGGGCCATTAATATGTTACCTCTTACCCTTGATTGTATGTTTTCTTCAGCCGTCCCCCTATTTGTACCAGAAAAAAAATCAACTAAGCTATTTTCAAAGCAGTCAACAAGATTTTGTATTGGGATCGTTTTAAAATCTATTCCTAGATTGTGTGCCAATAATTCCGCATCTTTTTTGCTATGTTCACTACTAAACTTTGAAGGCATTGAAACTCCATAAACAGCAGCTCCTCCTAAAGCGTGGCTAGCTAAGGCTGCAACAACAGCACTATCAATTCCACCAGATAAGCCGATTATGGCCTCATAATTATTAGTTTTACTAAAATAATCTTTAATGCCTAAGGTAAGAGCATTAAAATAATCTTCGTATTTTGAGTTATAATTAATTTCAATCCTAGATGTTGATTTTAGATCAACATAAAGGATATCTTCAATAAATGACTCACTTTTTGCAAGACACATGCCCTTTTCATCTAAAGCGAAAGAGGACCCATCAAAAATTAATTCATCCTGTGCACCCACGATATTACAATAAAGAAAAGGAATTTTAACTTCTTTTACTTTTTTATTTATTTGATCTTCTCTATCATTGAACTTTTTGTCTCGAAATGGAGATGCCGATATATTTATTAAAAGGTCTGCACCTTTTTGTTTTTGCAAATACGATACTTTTTTATCATATCCATCATCCCATAAATCTTCACAAATTTGAATTCCAATATTTATTTTTTTACCATTAAATATTATGGGCCAAACTGTTGGGCATGCACCTTGAGTAAAATATCTACTTTCATCAAAAACATCATAAGTAGGTAGTAATATTTTATCATAACTATTTACAATTTGACCATCTTTACATAGAGCCGCGCTATTAAATATTCGATTGTTTTCTGTTCTAACATAACCGACAATTAATGGATTGGTTGCTTTCTTCGCTAGCGAATTGATTGCGACATTATTTAATTCAATAAAATCTTTATCTAACAATAAATCTTGCGGTGGATATCCAGTTATCACTAATTCAGGAAATACTACGATATCTGATTCTTCTAATAAGGCTTTTTTGTAAAATTCTAGTACCTTGTTCTTGTTTGAATCAATTGCACCGACTGTGGGATTTATTTGGCATAACGCAATTTTCATATCATTCTTATTTATTAAAAATTAGATAATAAAATATAATAATTTGTTAATAAGGCTTATGGCTCGAGCCTAGCCATTGTTCTAGGAAAAGGAATTGTTTCCCTAATATGAGTAGTGCCACAAACCCAAGCAACGAATCTTTCAAGACCAAGACCAAACCCAGAATGGGGTACTGAGCCATAT
>CALKMQ010000226.1 GCA_938092125.1 uncultured bacterium | reverse complement strand
ATTCAAATCAAAAATCTACCTTTCAAGTAAATAAGTTTAAAAATATTATTAATCGTGCTGGTTCACCTGAATATATGCGAGATTATGACTTTGATAATCATCAGCGTTTTAATCCATTTTTTGATTATGGTGCCTGGCATGGCCACCTGTTACCAGATAATGAAGAAGGTGTCGGTGGTTTTCCCGGCGTTGCTCTTCTTACAGAAGAATACATTAATTTTATGGCGAATAACTTTGATCGTTTAAGTGTTTATAAAAACGGACAGAAAGTAAAATTTAAAATGGAAGCTTACAGTATTCCTGGGGCATTGATTCAAAACTTAAGCTCCAAAAATATAATCATAAAGATGACATTGCGCTTTGCTTCAAAACGAACTTCTCTATTAGAAACTAAAATTATTACAAACAGTCCACTTGAGTTGGTTTGGGATGGTAAACTGTTAGAAAATTACCATGCTAAAGAAGGTGTATCACAATCAACGAAAACTATTGCTCAGGTTCATCCAGATTATAACCGCAAAATTTTAGTAACTGATAATGGATTGAAGGTGACTTTTGGCAAGGTTCGTTCAGTCTGGGATTTACTGACTTCAGGTGATTCGGAATATCAAATTCACAAAACTCTTCCAATAAAAACAACGATAAATGATCTGACATTTTTATCAAAGGCAAATATTGATGGTAGTACCATCATCTATACAACCTATTCCCACGTTTTGACGGCTGAAGAAAATAGAACAGAACAAAGTATCGTTCTTGATATTCTCAAAAATCCACAGCAATACATTATAGCGTCACAAAAACGTTGGGAAAACTATCTTTTAAAGGGATTGAAAAACTCAAATGCTAATACTGATCTAGAGCGCGTTGCTGTAAAAGCAATTGAAACCTTAAATGGCAATTGGAGAGGGCAGGCTGGAGCGATGAAATTTGATTCTGTAACTCCATCCGTCACAGCTCGCTGGTTTTCAGGTAATCAGACTTGGGCATGGGATACCTGGAAACAGGCTTTTGCAATGGCTCATTTTAATTCTGATGTTGCCAAAAACAACATACGCGCGATGTTTGCATATCAAATTCAAGCTAATGATTCTATTCGTTCCTGGGATGAAGGCTTTGTCCCTGACTTGGTTGCTTACAACCTAAGCTCGGAAAGAGGTGGCGACGGTAGTAACTGGAATGAACGTAACACAAAACCTAGTCTTGCCGCTTGGTCTGTCATGGAAGTATATAAAACCACAGGAGACAAAATTTGGTTGGAAGAGATGTATCCTAAGTTAGTTGCTTATCATAACTGGTGGTTGAATAATCGAGATCATAATAGTAATGGTGTGGTTGAATATGGAGCAACCCTTGATAAAGCTCACAATACGTCTAGTGGTAAAATGTTGTTTACTGTAAAAAATGAGGATAAAGAACAAATTTATGCAGGCTTGAATAAGTACAACGATATTTTGAAAAACGGTCAATATGATCAAATAAAAATACCTGCTAAAATAGCTGCATCTTGGGAGTCTGGCCGGGATGAGGCAGCTGTCTTTGGCTTTATTAGTGATAATCAATTGGAGGTTTTTATCTCGCAAGGTGGTAACCGTAGTGATTGGGACGTCTACTTTGCTCAAAATCGATCAGAAAATGGTACATTATTGGGCTATTCATTAATGCAGGAATCTGTAGATCAGGCCAGCTATATGTACAGCGAAAAACAGTATCTTGCTGAAATATCAGATTTACTTGGCAAGCATAAGGAGGCCAAAGATTACCGTGCAAAAGCAGTTATATTGTCAGAATACATCAATACTTGTATGTATGATACAGTAACTGGATTTTTTTACGATATCCGTATTGAAGATAAAATGCTAAGTAATGGTTGTGCTGGAAAACCAATAGTAGAGCGTGGTAAGGGCCCTGAAGGATGGTCACCGTTATTTAATGGTGCAGCAACTCAAGAAAATGCTGAAGCTGTAGTTAAAGTAATGAAAGACACGAAAGAGTTCAATACTTATATCCCGCTTGGTACGGCTGCGTTATCAAATCCAGCATTTGGACCAGATATATACTGGCGTGGAAGGGTGTGGATAGATCAATTCTATTTTGGTTTGAAAGGTATGGCGAAATATGGTTTTAAAGAAGACGCTGAAGATATGGCTCGCACATTTTTTGATAATGCAGATGGATTGGTCCAGGATGGGCCAATTCGTGAAAACTATAACCCTTTGAATGGTACACAGCAAGGAGCACCAAATTTTTCTTGGAGCGCAGCGCACCTATACATGCTGTATAACGATTTTTTTACTGATGATTAAGTTAAAATAAGAGAAGTTGAATTTATCTCTTAGATTGATTTTTAATAATCAGTTTGGTTTATCATTTAATAAACCAACAAGATAGGTTTTATCTATTTTTGACCTTTCATTAGCAACCATCCTTCATTTTGGTCAATTATACTTAACACCATTTCGTCTCTAAAAGTGTCAATGATAGAGGATGCTTGATCTTCAAGAATTCCACTTAGAATTAACGTTCCTTTGGGTTTTAAACTTGAAATTAGTTTTTCTTTTAGTTGTATAATTGTATTTAATAAGATATTTGCAACAGTAAGATCATAATCTTTTTTTTGAACATAAGTATCAGAATGAAAAAATTTAACGTTGGATGAGTTAAGTAATTTGTTTCTTTCTGCATTCGCCAGTGCTTGGTGATCATTGTCAATGCCATCAATTTTTGAACACCCCAGTTTTGCTGCGGCTATTGATAATATTCCTGAGCCACATCCATAATCAAGTAATTGATAATCGGGTTTAATATTCTTTTCAATCCATTTTAAACAAAGTTTTGTCGTTGGATGTGACCCCGTTCCAAACCCTGAACCAGGTTCTATAATAATTGAAACTCCACTTTGATTTTTATCAACAACCCATGGTGGTACTATTGTTAAACCATTGGTTATTTGAATTTCTCTAAATTGACTTTTTGAATATTGAATCCAGTCTCGATCTTCAAAAATCTCTTCATTCAAAACTTCAATTACCTCACTATCAAGCTTTTTACATATTTCTTCATTGATTGTAAAGGAATCGACAGAAGCAGATGTCAGTAATCTAATTAAATGAGTTTGTCCGTCAAGGTCTCGGATAGTCTCATTTTCATCAAACCACCGAGAATCAACCTCATTTGCCCTATCTAAAATTGTAATAGAAAGAACTCTATTTATTTCTGAAATTTTTTCAGAAATTTCATTTAAGTCACCTTCAGGTATATTAAGCGTTATATTTTTCCAAGCGGGCATATGATGTAAATTATAAGATTATGATTAAGCGAGAAACATTAAAAACAGAACAGCAAAATAAAAATTCATTAGAGATTGACCAATTCACAGTTCCTAATATACTTGAGACGATAAATAAAGAGGATCAAAAAATTGCTTTTGCTGTTAATGAAGTTTTGTCAGATGTAGAGGAAGTTGTTTCGTACGCAAAATCTAGCCTTAGTAGCGGAGGAAGAGTTTTTTATGTGGGAGCTGGGACTAGTGGAAGGCTAGGTGTACTAGATGCTTCAGAGTGCCCACCAACTTATTCTGTTCCAAAAGACTGGTTCATAGGCGTTATCGCAGGTGGGGACAGAGCATTGCAAGAATCTATTGAAGGCGCTGAAGATGATAAAGCTCAAGCTAAAACAGATTTATTATATTTTGACATAAATTCAAAGGATACACTAATAGGCATAAGTTGTAGTGGTGCTGCAAGATATGTTATATCTGCTCTTGAACATGCAAAAGAAAAGGGGGCTAAAACAGCTTATTTGATTACTAATCCTACTCCTTTTTTATCAGCAGAGGTAGACACAGTTATTGCTGTTGATACCGGGCCTGAAATAATAGCAGGATCAACCAGAATGAAGGCTGGAACAGCAACGAAGATGATTCTAAACATGATATCGACAGCTACGATGATTTCTATGGGGAAAGTTTATGGTAATCTTATGATAGACCTAATGGCGGTGAATGATAAACTGGTAGATCGAGGCACAAGAATTATTCAACAAGTCACAGGTCTTGATTATGATGCGTCAAAAAAAGCTTTATTTGAAGCGAATAAATCTGTGAAAGTCGCAATTGTAATGATTTCAAACTCATGTGATTATGTTAAAGCGCTCGAATTTATTAAAATTGCTAATGGTTCACTTCGAAATGCTACCAATATATAAAATATAAAAAGGTTATTATTTTGGAGAATATTTATTATTATATCATTATATCGGCAATTGTATTCGAGTATGTAATCTCAAGCGTAAGTTCTTTTTTAGATTTAGGTAATATTAACCAAGACATACCAGATCATTTTAAAAAAGCATTTGACAAAAAAAAATATGCCAAATCGCAGCAGTATTTAAAGACTAAAACTAAATTCAGTTTAGTTTCAAGTACGTTTAGTATTGTTCTAATTTTTCTAGTGATACACCTAGGCATTTTTGGAGTGCTTAATGATTTTGTTAATTTGCAGACAAATCGTTTCATTTTGCAGGGCCTTTTATTTATTTCAATAATTTATATTTTCCAAGATATCATTAGTCTACCATTTTCGCTCTACAGCACATTTGTCATTGAAGAAAATTTTGGTTTTAATAAGACCACCGTTGGCTTGTTTATATCTGACAAAATAAAGGGATATGCAATTTTTATTGTAATGGGTTCTATAATAATTACTCCAATATTGTATTTGTTTCATGAATATGAAAATTTTGGATGGTTGATAGCATGGTCATTACTTACGCTTTTTATGATTGCTGTTCAACCCCTATTCATTCACGTCATTTCACCAATGTTTAATAAGTTCACACCATTAGAAGACGGTGAGCTTAGAAAAGCAATAGAAAAATACACTACCCAAGTAGATTTTCCTCTCGCTCGTATAGATATTATGGATGGCAGTAAGAGGAGTGCGCATTCGAATGCATATTTTAGTGGCTTTGGTAAATCACGTCGAATAGCAATCTTTGATACTTTAGTTGAAAAACACACGAACGATGAAATTGTTTCAGTAGTGGCGCATGAAGTTGGGCATTACAAATTAAAACATATAATACATGGGACCATTATTGGCATCGTTGAAACTGGTATAATGCTTTTTGTTTTCAACTTCATAATGAATGATTATGCGCTATTTAGAGTTTTCGGTGTAAATGATTTATCTGTTCATGCGGGTCTTATATTTTTTTCAATGTTGTATGCCCCAGTTACGATGATTACTTCAGTTGTCTCTAATGCTATTTCAAGAAAAAATGAGTTTGAAGCAGATAACTATTCTTTGCAAACAACGAAAAACAAAGAAGCCTTGATCAGTATGTTAGTAGGTCTAGCCGCTAATAATTTATCTCATTTAACTCCTCATCCACTCAAAGTATTCTTGTCTTACAGCCATCCTCCAACTATTGACCGTATTAAAGCTGTAATATATTTCGATGCTATCTAAGGGGAAAATGGAAAGGTCAAAAACCTGTTAGTTTTAATAAAAGAGATAACCAATAAATTAAATTGTATCATATTTTAAATTTCATAAATGATTAAATTTTATAATGTCTATTGATTCTATTAAGAATTACTAATTTTTTAGAATTTTCACAAAATTTAAAAAATTATAGATACTTAAAATCCACAACCAAATAAACTTATTAACACTTTTAATGATTTATATTAAATTTTTCTTTATTCTGTTTTTTTTAAGTATTGTTACTTATGGCAACGGTAATAGTAGAAAAAACATTAACCCCGATTCATTAAGGTATAAAATTGCCTACTCGTCCAGATGTGAGAATGCACCGATTGTTGATGGTATTCTTGATGATGTCTCTTGGACTGATGCGATACCGTTAGAGGATTTCCATCAAATTGAACCAATCGAATTTGGGGTACCCTCTGAAAAAACAACAGTTAGAATTTTACATGATGATAATGCAATTTATATAGCTTTTGAAAATTTTGATGCAAGGCCTGATAAAATTAGAGCTCCTGTCACAAGAAGAGACGCATACATGGATGGTTTTAATAATGCAGCTGATTTCGTTGGACTTGCAATTGATTCAAGGAATGATGACTATAATGGTAAATGGTTCGGTATAAACGCAGCTGGAGTAAAAATTGACGTTAATGTATCTGGTCAGGAAGACTATGATAGAAGTTGGAATGCAGTTTGGGATGCTGCCGTTTCAAAAAATGATAGTGGCTGGGTTGCGGAGGTAAAAATTCCATTTTCTGTTTTTCAATTTGAGAATAAAAAAGATATGATTTGGGGCATATCATTTAATAGGCATATTCATAAAACTCAAGAAGAAGTTCTTTGGCCTGGAAGAGAAAAATCCCATGTTGGTATAGTTTCATCATTTGGTGTATTAAAAGGATTAAATGATATTCCTGAACCAAAAAAAGTAGAAATAGTGCCCTACGGTTTATCAAGCTTTGGTGAAGAAAAAAATAATTTCAATTATGGTTTGGATTTACGATACGGACTGAGTTCAAGTGCTGTAATTAATGCAACTGTAAATCCTGATTTTGGTCAAGTGGAGGCAGACCCATCTGTTTTAAATCTTAGTGCATTTGAGACATTTTATGATGAGAAAAGACCATTCTTTTCTGAAGGAGCTAGTTTTTTTCAACATAAATTAAATTTATTTCATTCAAGAAGAATTGGGTCTGCTCCAAGCTATTTTGAACCAGATAGTGGTGATCTAGAAAACTCTTCAGATAATACTACTATTATAGGTGCGCTTAAACTGCTTGGATCTACAATGTCTGGATGGAATTATGGAATAATAAATGCTATTACATCTGAAGAGAGTGCAGATTTAATTAATTCAAATAATAAAAAAGAAAGTTTTCTAGTTGAACCTCAAACCAATTATTCTGTGGGTAGAATTGAAAAATCAATTATAAATAAATTTTCTAGAGTTGGTTTCATGGCTACCGATGTAACTAGGAAAAACATTAATTCATCTAATGTGGCAGGAATTGATTGGAAGATTGCTTTGCTGAACAATAGGCTGTTTTCCAACGGGCAAATAGTCAGCTCAAATGCAAATGAAAAAGGAAATGCCTATAGATTTAACATTGGATATAAAGACCCTAAATGGTGGGAAACTAGATTGTGGCATGGACGTTATGATGACAAATTTGATATCAATGATATTGGATATCTAAAAAGAAATGATCTATCTTGGGCTGGAATGATGATTAAGCTTAGACAACAAGAGCCTATTGGATCAATTTTGGGAAGCTCAATCGAACTAAAATTAAAACAAGAATGGAATGGCGACAATGTGGTCCTGGAAGATATTATCGAGCTTGAAACATGGACTTTATTAAAAAATTATTGGAGATTTGGGACTTGGTTTGAATTTGAAAAATCAGCTTATGATGATGAGGAT
>CALKMQ010000225.1 GCA_938092125.1 uncultured bacterium | reverse complement strand
ATTGGCAGATAAAAACTCTACAGAAGGAGGAGGGTCATCATCAATAATAGTTAAAATATGCCTTCTTGATGACCCTGTATTTGCATTTGTTACAGTTGAATCTATAAGGTCTATAACTAATGTTTCATCATATTCATCAATATTATCATTATTTATATATAATGGAAAGGTGATGCGTGATTTTGTTGCGGGTACGGAAATCATTTCTTTAATGTTTGTATAGTCTTTTCCATTTCCTGAAGCGGTACTGTCATGTGATACAGCATATATTGAAGTGTTCTTTCCTGATCTGGATGAGACGCCCAAAGAAATTTTTGCCTTTCCAACGCTTTCTATAGCACTAGAATGACTTGTTAGTATTATTAATGGCTCTGGTATGTCCAGAATAAAAACATTTAATGTATCAAGTCCAGAATTATATTTGTCATCTACTTTCAATTCAAAAACTAATGTATCAATTGTTGGTTCAGTCGCTTTTACATTTAAAACAGATTGACTCCAAATTTTTGAAGTAGTTTGAGCTCCTGAAAGCTGGCGCCACGTATACTTTAAAATTTCGCCATCAATATCATTACTTTTTGAACCATCTAAAATGATTGGGTCTCCAATGTCAATAGTTTGGTCATCACCGGCGATGGCAATTGGAAAAATATTTTTATTATAAACGCTCACTTTTATAGTATCATCATCAATGATGTTTCCAGGACCCTTGACAGTAAGTAAGAACTCATAGTCCTCATCGGTGGCTGGACCTATAAAATTAAAAATCGGTTTTAAAGGATCTTCAATTTTTAAATTATCTGATAGAGTAGTCCATTCATAACTTTGAATGATATTATTTGGATTATAACTCTTACTTCCGTCAATGAATATTGTTTTTTCATAAGCAATTTCTTGATCTTCACCAGCATTTGCTATTGGTGGCTCTGGACCAAATGTTAAAGTACTAACATCTTGTTTCTCTTTGGTCATCGTAACATCAATATCTGCAATATTTTGATTATTCTTTGGCCATGATTTTAATTTGAATTTTACTAACATCTTTTTCTTTGAAATTGTGAGAGTATAATTCGCTGGTTTTAGGTTTTCAATTTTAAAAAGACCTTCTTTGTCAGTCTCAATTTCTTTAACGGCATTGTAATTTTCATCAATAAGGATTACAACAGCTTTTTTAACAGGCTTGCCCTTTTTGTTTAATACTTTACCACTAACAAATACTTTTTCTGCCTTTTTTGGCATTTTTTTTCTTTTTTTAGCTTTTTGTTCTGTTTTTTGTTCAGTATCATTTTTGATTAATGCGGCAGCTTCTTTATTTGTAGTTGGCTCTGGGCCAAAAGAAGTTTTTACTTTCGTGCCTTTTTCGGATAACTCTATTTCTAAGTCATCAATATCTAAATTCCCTGAAGGCCAAGCACGAATTATTACTTTTCCAGACTCTTTCTTTTTAGTTATATTTAAATAATAATTCTTTGCATCAAGATCTTCTAGAACAAATTTTCCTTTTTTATCTGACTCTAAGTTTTTGACTTTTTCCTTTTTTGCATTCAAAAGTTCAATTTTAGCTTTCTTGATTAATTTACCATTTGATCCTGTCACAGTTCCTCTAATTGTGACCTTATTTATGGAAAATGCAAACGAAGTGAAAATTATTAAAAATAATAATTCTTTATATATTCTACTCGTAATCATTTAATGTTTATTTTCTGCTGTTTTGTAAAAAAATATAGCTTATCTGTCTTCAAATTATTCTCAAATTACACAATACTAAATAAACCTACAATGTTATGAGTAAGTCGATATTTTAACATACTATATACATAGTCTCACAAACAGTATAGATGTTTTTAAAAATAGATAGTGGTTTGTAGCTATTTATTAGTGAACATTAAATAATATTAATATATTAAAAAATGGACAATAACAAATTTATTAAAGATCTAAATTTTATTATTGGCAAATCTAATACCCTTACTGCCGATTGGAATAAACAACCTTTTTTAAAAGGCTGGAGATATGGGGAAGGTGATGCAATTGCAGTTGCAAAACCAGGTACATTAGTTGAACTTTGGGAGGTCTTGCAGCTTTGTGTTGATATGGACATAATTGTTATTATGCAAGCAGCAAATACGGGTTTAACAGGAGGGTCAACACCCTACGGTTATGACTACGACCGACCTATATTAATTATAAATACCATGCGTTTAAGCGATATCCAGATTATTGATAAAGGAAAGCAAATCATTGGATTTTCTGGTAGTACATTGTTTAATCTTGAAGATAAATTAATATCATATGGAAGAGAGCCGCATTCTGTAATTGGCTCTTCGTGTATTGGTGCTTCAATCGTTGGTGGCGTATGCAATAATTCAGGTGGTGCTTTGGTCAAAAGAGGTCCAGCTTACACAGAACTTTCACTTTATGCAAAGATAGATTCAGAGGGTAAACTAATATTAGTTAATGAATTAGGTGTTGATCTTGGTAACACTCCAAAAGAGGTATTAATAAATTTGCAAAATAATAATTATAGACAGAGCGATATTCAATACTCATCAAAACTTGCATCTGATAATCAATATCAAGAAAGGATAAGAGATGTTAATGCGGATACACCTGCAAGATACAATGCTGACAGCAGACGTTTGTATGGTGCCTCTGGTTGTGCTGGAAAAATAACTGTTTTTGCTGTGCGTTTAGATACATATCCTATATCAAAAAACAACCAAGTATTTTATCTAGGGACAAATGATTCTCTCATACTTGGTAAAATTCGTAAAGAAATATTATCTAATTTTAAAAATCTACCTACTTCTGGAGAATACTTGCATAGAGATTGCTATGACGCCGCAAAAAAATATAGTAAAGACACTTTTATCGCAATTAATAAAATGGGACCAAGTTTCATACCAAAATTATTTGAATTAAAAAGAAGAGTAGACCTTATTGTTAAAAACTTTAAATTTCTACCCAATAATTTGTCTGATAGAATAATGCAAATTTTAAGCAAATTTTGGCCTAATCATCTTCCTAACAGAATGGAAAATTTCCGTAAACGTTTCGAACATCACTGGGTTATCGAGATGTCGGATGATGGTATTAATGAAGCTAATGAATACTTAAAGAATTTTTTCGCAAGTAATGAGGGCGATTTTTTTAAATGTAATAATGATGAAGCAGAAAAAGCACTTTTACATCGTTTTGTAGCTGCAAGCGCATTCGGTCGTTATTATGCACTCAATCAGAAGAGAACTGGAGGAACAATATCTATGGATATTGCTTTACCTCGAAATGATAAAGATTGGTTTGAAAAACTACCCTCTGAAATTGATGATTTATTAGAAATGAAATTATATTATGGTCATCTATTCTGTCACGTTTTGCATCAAAACTATGTTGTCAAAAAAGGTGTTGATACTGAAAAGCTTAGGCAAAAATTATTAAAAATTTATGAAGAAAGGGGCGCCGAGTATCCTGCGGAGCATAATGTAGGCCATGAATATTTCGCTAAGCCTGCTCTTTCTGATTTTTATAAGCACCTAGATCCTACAAATAGCTTTAATCCAGGAATTGGACAAACAAGTAAGCTTAAACATTGGAAATAATACAAGCTGTTTTTGTATAATTGGTAAAGTGCTATATCCTATTGTACAAAAATAAATCGATAACTAATTTTAATTCAAACTATTTGAGGAAAAAATGCGGAAACATAATCGTAGTCTATACAAAATAATCTTATTCACTCTTTATTTTATAAATATTTCTTTTGGCGAATCAGTTGCGAGATTGATTAAGTCGGAGGGTGTTGTTTATTTAAAACGAACGGGTATGCAAACATATTCCGAAGTTGCTCAAGTAGGGGCAAGTATTAATAATGGTGATGCCATCAAGGTAGGCGATTATGGTTTTGCCGCATTGATTTTTATTGATGATAGGTCTGTAGTAAAAGTCAAACCTAATTCGCAGTTTGAAATTATGGATACAAAAAATACAAGGTCAGTAAATATTGAATTTGGAACAATTTTAAATAAAATTGAAAAAGAAAACAGAACCAAAACATTTCGAGTTGTCTCGCCAGTTAGTGTCGCTAGTGTAAAAGGCACTGAATTTGCTGCTATGATTAATCCCTCAGGTGTTGATCAGTTTATAGGTAAAGAAGGGCTTTTTGATGTGTTTAACTCTGTTAGTGGTCAAACAGTTAGTGTCGGTCCAGGTCAGAAAGCACTAAGTGGTTCTACTGGGAGCTTGATGCAAGCTCCAGCAAGTCCGAATGAATATCCCCAGGATCCAGAATTAGAGTTAGAAGTTGAAGAAAGGAAAAAACCTTCAGAGCGTGATGAATTAAAAAAAATAGAAAACGATAATCAACAAAAAGAAGTAGAGATAAATGATTCAGAAATCAAAAACAAAACCGATCAAATAAATGATAGTACCATTAATAATGAAGTTGATTCTAATGATTCACCAAAAACAGATGATGCACCTAGCGCTCCTAAAAAACCATTTGGAATGGGACTTGGGATTGGCTCTGCTACAATAGATGGTAATCTCTATAATCAGTTAGCATTAAGACCAGAAATCAATTTCGCGGGTATTGGAATAGGTTTAGATCTAGTTGTCTATATGGATGATGAAGGAAATATTAGACAGGATGAGTGGGACTTTGATGATAATCCAGATCTGATTTATGATAAAATTTTATACATACGATATGGCGAAAAGTCTTCTCCAATATGGGCAAAATATGGTTCAATTGAAAATATGACATTAGGTCAAGGTGGACTTATGAAAGGATATTCAAACATGATGGAATTTCCAACCGTTAGAAGAGTCGGAATAAATACGGGTTTTAATATTGGATCTATTGGAGGGGAAGTGTTTCTATCAAACATAAAAGACCTTTCTCGCGGAGGAACGATATTGGGTTTGAGGGCTCAGTATAAAATATCTGATAATTTACCAATCACTATTGGCCTTAATTATATTTCAGATGCAAATATGTTTTCTGCGATGAAGGATAAAGATGGAGATTCCTTTCCTGATGTGTTTGATGATTTCCCAACAGACAGTACTCTATGGAATGATACAGATGGAGATGGTTGGGCTGATCCAGGGCATGGATTATCTGTGCCTGACTCTCTGATAGATATTGACGCAGATGGTGATAATATTGTTGATACTATTGATGACAGCGTAATGATTAAAGCTAGGCCATTTAGTATAAACGATAATAAAGCTTCTGTTTCTGCTTGGTCATTTGATGTTTCCTATCCTTTATTAACAAGTAAAATGTTATCATTGACAGTTTATACCGAATTTAATTCTCTTATGTTTCCTGAAGTATCTACGATAGGTGAGTCTTCTGATACACTTTTTTATCGACCTGAAAGATCTGGTTCAGGAATTACGCTTCCGGGAATAAGATCAAAACTTTTTGGGTTACTCGATCTTTCACTTGAATATCGTTCAGTGCAGGGATCTTATGTACCTCAATTTTTTGACCAAGCATATGATTTAAATAGGGTTTTAAGTGTTTCGCAAGGTACTAGTACGACCATTAAAACAAAGGATATGTCTATTTTTGAAGACTATGATAATAAAGCGTCATCA
>CALKMQ010000224.1 GCA_938092125.1 uncultured bacterium | reverse complement strand
CGCCTGCATTTCCGCCATAGACACTTCCGGTAGCACCATATCCATTTTGGCCACCGATACCTACTTGAGTTGAATTAGTACCAGCGCTTCCGTTTGATCCGTTGATAGTTGTTTGGCCATGAGTGTTATTGCCACTGTTGTGGCCACCGCCGCCGCCACCACCGGCAACAATTAAAGGCGTTGCAAGTGCATAACCACTGCCACCCGGGCCGCCGCCAATACCAACGAATGACCCGCCACCACCGCCGCCACCATAATAATTAGAATAAGATGTGTAGCTACCTTGCTGTCCAACCAATATACATAGTTTTGTGCCCGCATTTAGATAAAAAGTGCCTTCGATAAACGCTCCCATCCCTGGATTACCTACTGCATAAGTAGCGCCATTTCCTCCACTAGCTCCGCTAGCTTTAATTGTATAGGATCCAGTTGCGGGGACTGTCCAAATTTGAATTCCATTAACTAATGATACCTGACCTTGAAGTTTTGAACCATTGTAGCCATTAGTATTGGATGGGCCATAGCGACCACTTGCGCCTAAATTATTAAAAGATAATATATCACTTCCATTTTGATCTGAGCCAAAAGATTCTGGTGGTCCTATGGCAACCTTCCCATGACCAAGATTATAACTAAATGTATTATCCTGATCACTTCCAACATTAAATGATCCTCCGCCGCCACCAGCAAACTCTTTGCCCGAATTATGTGCACCACCA
This sequence comes from uncultured bacterium, assembly GCA_938092125.1. Lineage (GTDB taxonomy): Bacteria > Fidelibacterota > Marinisomatia > Marinisomatales > UBA1611 > TMED80. Next base: position 7,203 of record CALKMQ010000224.1, on the reverse strand, counting down.
CCACCACCAGAATATCCTCCGCCACCGCCAGCAGCTCCATAGCTTCCACCGCCACCACCAAACCCACCTTGTGAGCCATGATATGCGTTTCCACCATATCCACCATTTACATAAGCAGTGCCTATTTCACCATGAAAGTTTTGAGAGCCACTACCATTGCTATAATAACCACCTGCATTTCCACCTCGTATGTTAGACCCTGTTGCTCCGTTACCATTTGTTCCTCCAGTTCCACCATATTGCCCACTTCCTGCATTTTGTGATGCTGTTCCGTGAATAACCCAAGCATAGCCACCAATTTTTCCGCCGCCGCCGCCGCCGCCAGCAATGATTAAAGGAGCCCCATTTCTAATTACAAATGATCCTCCTCCGCCGCCACCTGCCCAGTAGCCATTTGATATACCTTCTTGACCAACGATGATATTTAGAATATCTCCTTGATTTAAATTAAATGTTCCGACCATTCTAGCGCCTTTTCCTGCACCGCCATTATCAGTAGTAGACCCTCCGTATCCACCGCTAGCTCCATACACTTTTATTGTGTATTGTCCGGTTTCAGGAACGGTCCAGGTCTGAATTCCATTGTTTGAAACAACATTCCCAGATAATGCACTTCCTGCATAGGCGTTATTTATTTGAGTTTGATTTGGTCCAAGTCTTCCCGTAGCGCCACAATTTGAAAAAGTTACTGGCCAATAATTAACGGTTTCTGAAGGGACGGCGCTAATTAAGTTTTCAAAATATCCAGATGAATATTCTGGAAAACTCGGAGGGGGGGAGGGATGTTGTATTCCACCTGTTCCCGTTGAAGTATAAGCTGTTCCAGAAATTGAAACGGTTGAAATATTTCCATTAGAATAAATATCATCATTAAATGTAGTTCCAGAATGACTAAATGTATTTGAACGACTAAAAAATGATAAATTAAAAGCATCCGGATAGGCGGAAACAAACAATCGAGTTTTTCTTTCTACTTCGCCAATAGAGGCGTTACTACTTAGCATTGTATAATGAGAATAGGGGAGACTATTTCCATTATAATCATTATTGGAATCAAAACGAATGCTATAAGCTCCATCTCCTAAATTTTTTTGGATTATATTATTATTTGTGTAAAAACCATTATTTTTAAATAGTTGTACCCCATATTCTAATCCACTGACTGCAAGGTTTCTTGTTTTCCCATCTAATAGGTTGTAAGCAGAAATACTATTCCCATTGACGACCACTCTTAATAAGAATAAAGAAAAAATACTTAGTATTACAAAAATGATTATTGCACTACTCATCAAAACAAAACCTTTGCTGGTAATTTTCACAAAGTTACGGGAGTTATTCATGATAGCTCATGGCTCTACCAATTCTCAAATTATACGGCAAAGAATAGCCAGTTAATCTTAGAGAGTTATTATTGTCATTAAATTGAAAATCTAGCTTCAAAGATTTTGTTAAATGGCTGTTTGTGGAAATATCTATAATGTTACCAGAATGATCAAGATAGTATATATCAGAATTGTTATAATTTAAATTATTGGCGATAACTTCATTGCTTGATCCCACAACTTGGTTGTTGTTATACGTCATAGAATTGTTACTTAAAATTCTAAAATCAATTAATCTAGAATCATCTGCAATAATATTAATTCTTTTATTATTGCTACCTAAAAAGTTTGAATAACTTTTTTGCCAGCTTGTTTCTCGGCTGACTTTTGAAAAGGTATATCGAGCTTTTTTTAAAAACTTATGTTTTAGTAGAGTAGTAGAATATATTTTTGATGCATTCCCGATAATTTCAGCTGAAACAGCACCAAGTACTGCAATAACAATAATCACGATGATTATTTCTATCATTGTGAAACCCCTACTCGTTTTTTTCTTTTTTATTAATTTTATCATAATGCGTTAGAGATAATGAATGTGTCGCTAATTTCAGTGTAATTATTGCTGTTATGCTTTACGATTAAATTAATGCGTTTTAAGTTTGACAGATTTGAGGTCAAAGTAAGATTTTCATCTACATAATCAACATTTAATGAATATGAAAAGTTCGGATAATCAGGAACTGCTGAAAAACCGCTTGACATAGGAACATAGTCAAAACCTCGGCTTCTTATTTCATTTGTTTTACTATGAAGGATTATTGATTGAATTGTTACAATTTCAGACTTGGTTTGATATAATTTGGCTTGATTTAACGCTTCTAAGAATACAAGCATTGATCCTGAAATTAGGACAATGACTATTACGACTTCAACAAGGGCAAAACCGTTTTTAATTGTTTTCATGGCTGACTTATTTGAGTTGAACCAGATAATTTTGATATTGTAATTGTGTTATTATCATTTATTGTGATAATGCCGTTATTTAATACATTCCCCCACTTATCAATATTAATTATGTTAGAACCATTTAAATTAACCTGAGTCAAGTCAACACTAGAAAAAATACCATTTGAAATAGATACTGTTCCATTGTTGCTCCCAGGGTAATCTAAAATTAAAGCCCCATTTTTTCTTATTTCATATTGATCAAGATTTATATCGTAAGTCAACGATACGTTTGCGCTTCCAGCAAGGGCTAGCTCTTTACTTAGTTCAATATCTGAAATAATCTGATTAATTGCTGAGGAAATTCTTACGTTAGTAGAAATATCTTTAGCTCTGGTAGATGCAACAGCCGCAAGTAAGCCAAGTATTGCTATCATTACAATTAGTTCTATAAGAGAAAAGCCTTTTGAGGATAGTGATGGATAACGTTTATTATGTTTTATTATTTTCATACCCTAACTAAATCTAAGGCTTGATATAAAAAAACAATAGTTAGATTGTAAATAAAAGAAACTCACCATAGGATGGACTGTCTGCGTCACTATCCTTAATCAGAATCTTTCTCTTTTGTCTGCCATCAATTTCTGTGTCAATCCAACTGCGATAAACAAAAGGAACATGATTTGAGTTTTTTGGTATTTCGCCTGTGCCAAATAGTTCATTTGGTGTTTTAAAATTAATTGAAGAGTCCATTGGAGTATTACACCAAACATCTGTCATTAAGCTATCGACAGGGGGAGGGGGGACTTGAGGCGCACCAATTGCATACGTGGTATAGTAATGGTTTAAAAATGCTTCTTGAATAATCTTCATATTTGATAGATTTCTACTGACTTGTGATTTATGTTGAAGCTGGCTAAACATAGGAACAACAGTCACTGCAAGTATACCCATGATTGCTAGAACAATCACAAGCTCGATCATAGTAACGCCAGAATTTGATTTTAATTTTTTAAACAACATTTACTCCAAAAATTACAAAGGCCTCACCTTTACGAGCGAAGCCTTAATACTATTATTAATAACGGTAACCCTGTATTATCTATTGGTAACGGACTTCTGACCCCGCTGTCCCAAGTTCAGTCCTTACATACAATGTACCAGTTACATCACCGTCTGTTCCATGATTAACGCCAGCATTATATGACCACTGCCATCTAGTATTATCTGCTCTTTGATGAGTAATTCTTCCAGAAACACCACCAGCATTTTCATCGCCAGAATACCAATTAACAAATGTCCATTCATTATCAGTATCAGCATTATCACCGTCATTAGTATATGTTTGAGGCAAGGTTTCAAGAGCTTCAAATGGGTTTTCTGGCCAGAAACGTCTTCCTTCAGTCAACATTTTATGCTGAGCATAATTTTCCAGAGCAGCACAAAGTTTAGATATCACCGCATCCTCAGCTGAAACCTCAGATTTTTGTATGGTTTCTAAATATCTTGGAATTGCCACAGCAGACAGAATTCCTAAAATAATCATAACCATAATTAGTTCGATTAAGGTAAAACCATTTTTATTATTTTTCTTCATGATAATAATTCCTTATTTAAAAATATTTCTAATTACCACCAGTGCCATTTACTCTGTGGACTATGTTAACAGGACCAAATGGTGCGCCATTATGTTCAATTTTTCCATCTTCAGGATTGTATTTCCAAACTGCAATGCTATCAGATTTTCTTAAATGGGCTATTGCCAGGTTGTAGGTAGGGTTGTTTCCATCCCCAGTAAAAATCCAGTCCCTATCTTTCATTTGTGATAGTACAAAAAGGTCAGCATTATAATCTGGTGGAAGTTTAGAGAGTGCTACAAATGGGTTCTCTGGCCAGGAACGAACACCATTCGCAATGTATTGCTCACGAGCATAGGTCTCTAAACCATCATAGATAGTATTTAGTATTCGCTGCTCTACAGCAACTTCACTTTCAATTACAATATCTTGAAATCTTGGAATAGCGACTGCCGCTAATACTCCAATGATAATCATAACCATAATTAGTTCGATTATTGTAAATCCGTTTTTATTTTTTATATGTTGCATTTCATTGCCTCATTCTTATTTTATTAAATTTAATTTATTTCCCCATTGCTAGGGCTGTATGTCCAATAATAACTTGTACCATTTCTCCTATGATAAACTTTATTTGCTGAAAACCACCAAGCATCTTCTTGACCAGAATCAGTTCCATTTGTATAGCCTGATGGTGTTTTTTCTAACTCAGTAAAAGGATTAGAAGGATAAGTTTTGTAGCCTGTCAATAAAACATTATCTAATGCCTTGATCTCTGCTGCAGATTCAAGCTGCGCAAGGATAGCATTTTCAGCTGCTTCAGCAGATTGAGATATAATGTTACCCATTTTTGGTACTGCGACTGCTGCCATAATTCCTAAGATAACCATCACAATGATAAGCTCAACTAGAGTAAAACCTTCATGTAATTTTTTAGATGCGATCATTTTAAAACTTTCTTTTTGTTGTATTAATTTCATAAAAATATCTAACAAGGTTAGTAATCAACTCTTGCTCCGAATAAACCTGTATTAACATCATAATACCATTTGTGTCTTGTGTTGTCATTTCTTTGGTGAGCAATGTAACTATCAGGTGTAAATATCCATTCACCATCTGTATCAAGGTAGCCATCATTGCTGTAGCCTTCAGGCAACTTATCAAGCTCGTCAAAAGGATTGTAAGGGTAACTTTTATTTGAGTTGTTGACCACTTGATCCATTGCATAAACTTCAACAGCAGTGCGTAGAGAAGCCAATACGGTATTTTCAGCAGCTTCCTCAGACGATGCAATTGTGTTACCCATTCTAGGGACAGCAACTGCTGCTAAAATCCCAAGTACTACCATGATGATTACTAATTCAATCAGTGTGAAGCCTTCATTAAATAGATTTTTCATACTAATTTTATTTTTCAATCTATTAATCATCTGTGTAACCATATTGAATCTCGCCGGAGCTTTCATAATAATACCAGAAAACTCTTACACCATCATTTCTAATATGATTAATGCCATTGTTTCCGTTGTAGCCCCAGTGCCAATTGGTATTAAATAAATCATTTCGACTTTTATTATCTAAAGCATCAAAAGGATTAGGAGGGTAACTTTTATTTGAGTTGTTGACCACTTGGTCCATTGCATAGACCTCTAAAGCAGATCTTAGGTTTCCAATGACTGCTTCTTCAGCCGATTCTTCAGAAGAATCAATTGTATTTCCTAACCTTGGAACCGCTACAGCAGCCAAGACGCCTAAGATTACCATAATGATTACTAACTCAATAAGTGTAAAACCGCTATTTAAATTTTTCTTCATTTTCTACTCCTGTTTTGTAGCTTTTCTATTATAAGTCTTTTCTATTTCCAAGAGATCCAATGCTAGCATTATCGCCATTTTGAACTCCTCGGTTATAATCCCAAAAATATCTAGAATTATCAGCACGTTGATGCGTTATTCTAGAATTATTCATGTCGAAAGTCCACTCACCATCTTCATCAGCAATACCATCAAGTTGCCCTATTCCAGATTCGGTTCCATTGTCGTTTGAATCATACCCAGTTGGCTTTTCTGAAAGGGCATCAAAAGGATTCGTTGGCCATGAAGCTCTACCATTAGTATACAAAGAATCATTCGCTGCTGCCTTGAGTCCAGATCTAATTGCTGAGATTACAGCATCTTCTGCAGATTCTTCTGCATTAGAGATACTATCTAAATATCTTGGTACAGCTACTGCTGCCATAATCCCGAGAATAACCATTACAATGATTAACTCTATGAGCGTAAAACCGCTGTTTAAATTTTTCTTCATTTTCATACTCCTTTTTAAATTTTATTTAGCTAAATCGCCTTTAAATATTTTAGTGAAAGGCATATATGGGGTGTCACCATGACTAATAGCACCACTAGTGCGATCATATATCCAGACAGACAGAGTGTCCTCAACACGTCTGTGCACGATGGCATTCGCTAATGATATGTTGCCGAATGTTCTTTCTGCCTGACCTGTAAAAATCCACTCACCACCAACTAAACTGGTCATATCGGTATTAGTGCTATCGTATTCAAAAGAGATAGATGTGAGAACGCTGAAAGGGTTTTCCGGCCAAGACTTTATTCCTGTATCCATAAATTCTTCCATTGCCCATGTTTCTAAGCCGTCAACTACCTGCGTTATTATACCCTGTTCGGATGCTGCTTCGCCTTGTCTAATAACGACAGCGAACCTAGGTATTGAAACTGCTGCTAGAATACCAATAATGATAATAACCATTATTAGTTCTATTAAAGTAAAGCCGTTTTTATTTATTGATTTCATCACTTACTCCTATTAATTCTTATTGTTGTTGTTGTGCGATCGCAGTTCTATTACCTAAGGTACCAATTTTAGCGTCATCGCCGCCACCTTGTGTACCTGGCTGATAAGACCACTCAAATCTGCTATTGTCAGCTCTCTGATGCGTGATTCTGCCACTACTAAATGTCCACTCCCCATCAGAATTAGCATCTGTTACATCTAAAGAGTAACCGGCTGGCTTTTCTGAAAGAGCATCAAACGGGTTCGTAGGCCATTCTGCTCTCCCACTCTCATAAAGAGAATTGTTTGCAAACTGTGTAAGACCTGCTCTGATACTTGAGATTACAGCATCCTCTGCAGATTTTTCTGCATTAGAGATGCTATCTAAATACCTTGGTACAGCTACTGCTGCCATGATTCCGAGTATAACCATTACAATGATTAACTCTATAAGTGTAAAACCGTTGTGTGACGTTACTTTTTTCATATTTTTATCACTTTCTTTTAATTTATTACCACATTCTTTTTAGAATTATGGAACCGTTTAATTTTCAATTCTTATTTTC
>CALKMQ010000223.1 GCA_938092125.1 uncultured bacterium | reverse complement strand
TTGTTTCCTATGTCGAAAATGTTTTAGCCCTTTTAAGACGTTTCTAGGTTCATCTAAAAGGTCAGAAATAATAATAACTAGACCACGCTTATTGATTCTTTCAGCCATTTGATTCAACACAGACTCAATTTTTGTGTCATTTCCTGGTTCTGGAGCATCTAATACATTTAAAAGTGTATTTAAATGACTAGGGGTACTTTTTGGAGGTATAAAAGAACGAATTTTTTCATCGAATAAGACCACACCAGCTGCATCTTGTTGACTGATCATTAAATAGGAAAGTGCAGCAAGTAAATAGCTACCGTAATCTAATTTTGAAACTTTATTACTAGTATATGACATAGATTTACTTGTGTCTAAAATAAGATGCGCGCGAAGGTTTGTTTCCTCTTCGTATCTTTTTACATATAGTCTATTTGTTTTACCATATAATTTCCAGTCGATGTGCTTTACTTCATCTCCAGGTTCATAACTCCTATGTTCAGAAAATTCAACACTAAATCCATGATAAGGGCTACGGTGTTGACCAATTATATAACCCTCGACTACTAACTTGGCTTTCAGTGATATTGAATTAAGCATTGCAACTATTTCAGGCTGCAAATACTTTTTCTTATCATTTACCTCGGAAATATTAAGCCTCGATATTATTAATTAAGTGATTAACTATATCATCAATTTTTATACCTTCAGCCTCTGAGTTGAAACTAGGAAGAATTCGGTGTCTTAAAATATCTGGAGCGATAGATTGAATGTCTTCAATACTTGGAGTAGGCCGACCATCCAGAAGTGCTTTTGCTTTTGCTCCTAAAGCTAAATACTGAGATGCTCTAGGGCCAGCACCCCATTCAACCCATTGTTTAATATAGCTATCACTATCAACTTCACTTGGTCTTGTAGAGGCAACTAATTTGACAGCATAGCTTACTACATTTTCAGAAATTGGAACTCGAAGAGTAAGGTTCTGAAAATTAATTATAGATTCCTTTGAAAATACTTTTTTAATTTTAGTATTACTACCAATGGTTGTACGGTTAACAATTGAGATTTCTTCTTCAATTGTAGGGTAGCTTATATTTAAGTGAAACATAAATCTGTCTAATTGCGCCTCTGGTAATGGATAGGTACCTTCTTGTTCAATCGGGTTTTGAGTGGCAAGTACAAAAAATGGTTCGTCTAAATCATATGTGTTCCCACCTGCTGTTACTTTATGTTCTTGCATAGCTTCTAGTAGTGCCGATTGGGTCTTTGGTGGTGTTCTATTTATTTCATCAGCAAGAATAATATTTCCAAAAATTGGACCTTTGTAAAAACGAAAATTTCTTTTTCCAGATTCAGGATCTATATCGATTAATTCAGTCCCAGTAATATCACTCGGCATTAAGTCTGGTGTAAACTGAATTCGTTTAAAATTAAGATCGCATATTTCAGCCATAGACTTTATGAGAAGAGTTTTGGCTAATCCAGGCACACCAACTAGCAAAGTATGCCCACGGGTTAGGAGCGCAATTAACATCTGATCGAGTACACTTTTTTGACCAATAATAACTTTTCCAATTTCTGTAGTAAAGTTATTTTTGGCTTTTACAAGTTCTTCTAGTAATTCTGTATCATTTATATTTTTTGACATTATATCTCTATTATTTTTGGTGATAAATATTTGCGGTTAGAAAATTACTTTGATAAGTTAATTTCGGAAAGCAAAATACGCTTATTTTTTAATTTACAGGTAAACTTATGAAACCAGATAAAACATCACTAATTGGAAAGAGTCTTGAAGACTTAGTTAAAATTTGTGAAGATAATGATGTTAAAAGTTTTAGAGCTAAACAATTGTTTAACTGGCTATATAGGAACAAAGTAAATGATTTTGATGCTTTTAATAATTTACCAAAAGAGCTTATAACTTTTTTAAGATCAGAATATTGTATTCATCCTTTAACTTTTGTTCGAGCAACTAAATCGACTTCAGAATTAACTAATAAGTTCTTATTTAAAACACAAAGTGGTGCTTTAATTGAATCAGTTTTAATGAACGATGATGATAGAGTCACTCTGTGTTTATCTACTCAGGTTGGTTGTGCATTAGATTGTAAGTTTTGCGCTACAGCAAAAATGGGATTCAAAGAAAACTTAACCCCTGGAGAAATAGTTGATCAATATCTTATGATCAGTCAAAAAATAAATAAACAAATAACAAATATAGTCTTTATGGGAATGGGAGAACCCTTCCTTAATTATCGAAATGTTATCAAATCTGCTCATCTCTTGCACAATCCAAATGGTATTAATATGGGGTATAAACGAATTACAATATCAACTGCTGGTGTCATTGGTAAGATTGAAAGGTTTACTAAAGAAAAAGAAAAATTTAAGCTAGCTATCAGTTTAAACGGGACGACAAATGAACAAAGAAAAGCGATCATGCCAATTACAAAAAAAAATGCATTAGTTGATTTATTAGATGCTTCAAAAAAATATACTGAGCAATCTAATAAATGGCTAACCTTTGAATATGTTTTGCTTAAAGAATGTAATGATAGTATTGAGGACGCTGCCAGGTTAATTAAACTATTATATGATATTAAAAAATGTAAATTAAATGTTATTCCTTATAATGAAACAGATGGTGAGTTTCAGAGGCCTGACCAAAGTAAAATTCATTCTTTTATGTCAAAATTAAGGTCTGCTCCTTTTCCGGTTACTATCCGATGGAGTAAAGGAACTGACATTGATGCTGGTTGTGGACAGCTAGCGGTGAGCGATAGTTAAAAAGTGGTTATTTATTAGTGCAAATAAATGAAATAAACAGTATCCTTAACTTTAATGGAAACATGGGAATTATTCTTGGATCTGGCCTTGACCATGTAGTAAACAAGTTAACTAATAAAAGGATTCTGCCATATAAAAATATATCTTCTTTTCCAATTTCTAAAGTAGATGGTCATCGAGGAGAATTTATATCAGGTTATATTGGAGACAAGCATGTTTTGGTTGCGCGAGGAAGATTACATTATTATGAAGGTATAAACTTAGAAAGTGTCTCATTACCAATTAAAGTCTTCCACCAGATAGGAATTAAAAAAATAATCATAACAAATTCATCTGGGAGTTTAAAATTAAAAAATTATCCAGGTTCTATTATGTTGATAAAAGGTCATTTTGATTCTACCTTTCTATCAAACAGTTCATTGCCTAAACTAAAATGTGGAGAAAAATATTATAATCAAGAAATGATTAACACAGCTTTTTCAGTAGCAAAAAAAAATGATATAAATCTTTTAGAGGGTAACTACTGTTGGATGCCTGGGCCAGCATATGAGACACCTGCAGAGATCCGATTTTTAAAAAATTTAGGGGGCGATGCAGTTGGGATGAGTACAGTTCCTGAGATTGAATATGCTAAAAAATTAAATATGGATGTTTTAGTCTTTTCAGTTTTGACAAATTTTGCTGCAGGATTAGACAACAGATTATTAAAACACGAAGACGTGTTAGCTAGCGCTAAAAAAGTAGAAAATGACTTTGGGCGATTAATTATACAAACTATAAATCATATCGGTAGAAAATGAAAATTAATATAAGAAAAGAAATTGCAGAATTATCCGATGAAATATATTATTACAGAAGGCATTTCCATAAGTATCCAGAACTAAGTTTTAAAGAGTTTAAAACAGCAGAAACTATTTCTAAATATTTAAAAAAATTTGGAATAAAACATAAAACAAATGTAGGTAAAACTGGTGTCGTTGGTGAAATATATTTTGGGCCTGGGCCGACAATAGCACTAAGAGCAGATATGGATGCACTTCCAATGCAAGAAAAAGGTTCTTCAGATTATAAATCAAGGAATGATGGAGTAATGCATGCATGTGGGCACGATGGACATATGGCAATTTTGTTGGGAGCAGCTAAGTCTTTATCAAAAAACAATAGAATAAAAAAAGGAACAGTAAAGTTTATTTTTCAGCCAGCAGAGGAGGGCGGAGGTGGTGCAAGGTATATGATTGAGGATGGTTGTTTAAATGGTGTGGATGAAATATATGGGTTACATCTTTGGAACTATCAGAAATATGGTGAAGTAGGTTTGAAAACCGGTCCAGTAATGGCATCTGCTGATATATTTGAAATAGAAATTTTAGGAAAAGGCGGACATGGTGCGGCTCCGCAAGGAACTGTAGATGCAATTGTCGTAGCGAGCCACCTCATAACTATTCTACAAACCGTTGTTAGTAGAAATACAAACCCATTAGAAAACACAGTCTTGACTATAGGTAAAATAAAAGGTGGTGAAAACTTTAACGTTATTTCTGATAATGTAATTATGTATGGAACAACACGAGCATATTCAGAGCAAAATCGGCAAATGATTAAAAAAAGAATGGAAGAAATAATTGAAGGGGTTTCAAATTCTTTCAATGCTATAATCAAAATAAAATATAAAGAGGGATATCCTCCTACGGTCAATCATGACGTACCTGTAAAAAATGTTTTACTAGCTGCTAAAAATATAGTTGGAAATCAAGCGAAATCACCCTATTTATCTATGGGAGGTGAGGACTTTTCATATTATTTACAAAAAATACCCGGATGTTTTTTCTTTGTAGGGTCTGCTCCTAAAAAAAATGATTTATTATCAACGCCTCACCACTGTTCCCACTTTGACATTGATGAAAGGTCTCTTTTAGTAGGTGCCTCTGTTTATTTAAATCTTATAGAAAACTCATTTAAATAAAATGTTATATCTTATCCTAGCTTTTTTACCAATAATTATAAATGGGCAAGTGTTAACAAGTGATTTATCAGATGTACTTAATTCAAATGGCTCATTAATAAAATATTTAAAAGAAGAATCTATTCCCTTTAATGGAAATGTCTTCAATTATTATCCTAATGGCCAAAAAGAATTACAAGGAATTTATGAGAAAGGTATGAAAAATGGTAGATGGGTTTGGTGGTATCCAAATGGTAAAAAGCATAAAATCGGATTTTATGCTAACTCTATTGAGGACAATATATGGCAGTGGTGGTTTTCAAATGGTCAATTAATGAGACGAGGGTCTTATAAAAATGGTAAAAAAGAAGGGCGATGGAGCGAATGGAGTGAAGAAGGGAAACTAGCTTATTCTTTTGGATATATTGATGATAAAGAGAACGGCAAATGTATTACACGGTTTAAAAATGGGAAAAAACAATCAGAAGTTTTATATAATTATGGAATAAAAAGTGGAATAGAAAAAAGTTGGAACCAAAAAGGAAATCCGATTTATGAAAATAATTGGAAGGATGGATTGAGAGATGGAGCTCAAATAGTTTGGGGCAAAAGTGGATTAATTCTACACAAACACAGATATTCAAAAGGTGTTTTACATGGTGAGTTTATAGAATATTATGATGATGGACAAAAATCAATCACTGGTAATTATAGATTCGGGAAAAAACATGGGTCATGGACCTATATTTACAAGGATGGTGTTGTTGCATTGAGCGGTAATTATAGTAAAGGTATTCCTAAAGGGTCATGGTTTTGGATCCGAGCTAATAAATCTGAAATGGTTAATGTTGATGTTCCAGAAACAAGTTGGGTAAATAAAAGAATTCGTGAATGGGAGAAAGTATATAATTAATACCCTACTGCGGCAGTTTCATCCCTGCAGTCTCCACCGCCATATAAGCCATCATCTTTAATTATAATTCCGTTTGCAACACCCATATATCCATAAGTTTTTACGATATGACCCCGTAATTTTAAAGCCTCAATTATATCTACAGATAATCCATTGGGTTCGATAAAAACAGTATTTTCAGGGAGCCATTGATGATGAATTCTTGGTGCGCAGACTGCTTCTTTAATATTCATATCGTGAATTAATACATTTAAAATACATTGTAGTACTGTTGTTATAATTTTGGATCCTCCAGGAGAACCAATTGTCATTATTGGATACCCATCATAAATGAGTATTGTAGGTGTCATCGAACTGAGGGGCCGTTTATTTGGCTCAATTGCATTGGCCTCGCTACCAACCAACCCCCAAAAATTTGGTGTTCCAGGTTTAATTGAAAAATCATCCATTTCATTATTTAAGAAAAAACCTGCACCTGAAACGACATGTTTATTTCCAAAGTTTTGGTTTAATGTTGTAGTTACTGCCACAGCATTACCTTCACTATCTACAACAGAATAATGAGTTGTTTCATTGCTCTCAGTGTCTTCATAATTACCTGGATGAACTTCCTTGCTTGGAGTATGAGTTTTCATTGATATATTATCTATTCTACTAGCTGCATAAGACTTCGATAAAAACAGATTTCTAGGATTCTTCCAAAAGTCAGGATCGCCAAGATGCTGAGCTCTATCAGCGTACGCTCGTTTGGCTACCTCAGTCAATAAATGTATATAGTCCGTAGAGTTCCAACCAAGAGTATCTAATTGAAAGTTTTCTAATGCATTGAGCATATGAATAAGTAGGAGGCCTCCAGAACTAGGTGGGCCCATTGAGATTACTTCAATATCTTTAAAAGTTCCGATGACTGGTTCACGATAGACAGGAGAATAATTTGCAAGGTCATTTTTTGAAATGAGTCCATTCCCTTTCGCCATCTCGCTTATTATCATTTTTGACGTAGTCCCTTTATAAAATCCATCTATTCCAAATTTTGATATTCGCTTTAACGTTTTTGATAGATCTTTTTGTATAAAAAGATCATCTTTTTGCCAAGGTCGACCATCTTGACGGATGAATATTTTTGCAGCGGCCGCATTTAACTTAAAGACTTCTTTGTAGCTGTTAAATAAATCCGCTCTGCGTTTGGATAATAAAAAGCCTTTCTCAGCTAATTTTATTGCTGGTGCCAGCAATTGTTGTATTCGAATGTTTCCAGAACCATGATCTTTCCAAGCGCTTAATAACCCATGCACTGTCCCAGGTACACCACTAGAAGACCTTGAGCTCAAAGACATATTTGGCACGACTGAACCATCTTGGTTTAAAAACATATCCCTATTTGATTGTGAGGGAGCTTTCTCTCTGTGATCTTGTGAAAAGATTTTACCATATGATGTCGCTCCTACCATAAACCCACCACCACCTAAATTACCATTTTCCGGTGAGGTAACAGCTAGTGCAAAGCCAACTGCAACGGCAGCATCAACAGCATTGCCACCTTTTTCTAGTATTTTAATTCCTGCTTTAGAAGCATTCTTATTAAGAGAAACGACCATTCCATTTTTAGCATAAATTGGATCTGGAGAAGCTGTTTTAGCATACGCTAAAAGCAGAGGCAAAAGACAAAAATATTTATACATGATTAAAAAGGAGTACTAAAGTAGACTTGATTGAATTATGTTTAAAACATTTTCTAAAGATGTTCTATCTTGTTTTTGAGTATCTCTATATCTGATAGTGACGGTACCGTCATCCATAGTTTGATGATCTACAGTGACTCCATATGGTGTTCCAGCTTCATCTTGCCTGTAGTAACGTTTTCCAATTGAACCTTGTTGATCATATAAGACATTAAAATGAGGTTTCAATGTATCTACGATTAATCGAGCTTTTTCTGGCAATCCATCTTTTTTAACCAAAGGGCAAACTAC
>CALKMQ010000222.1 GCA_938092125.1 uncultured bacterium | reverse complement strand
ATACATGAGCTATCATCGACTGTAGCTAAGGCATCATAATTTAAAGCATTTGGATCTAAGCAACCAGCGTAAATGCATGATCCATCATCAGTGTTTGCAAGTGGATTAAAGTTAAAAGCTAAAGGGTCTGTACAACCATTTACAACACTTATGTAAACAAAACCATTCCAAACAAAAACACAGCCATTACAATCAGTTATTGTACAGCTAATTGGGCCAGTTAATAATCCAGACACATCCTCAGTTGTATCTCCTGTTGACCATAAATATGAATAACTACTATCTGGCAAGCAAGGAGTTCCACCAGAAACAGTTAAATCTACAGATCCATTTGCACTTGTAGAACTTGAAGCATCAACAATTACACTCTGAACAGAAATTGGATCTGGATCTTCAATTATAACAGTTATACTATCAACACAACCATAAGTATTTCCAGTAACTATGCATGAGTAAGCTCCAGAAGACAAATTTGTTGCAGTGTCACCAGTCTGTCCATCTGACCATAAATAGGAATAGGTGTCATTATAAAGAGTATCATTTGTAGCTAAAACAATAGCAGATCCATCATTAAACTGATTACAACTTGGATTATTAATTATTGAATTCAAACTAAAATAAGAACACGGATTAACATTAAACACATTAAAATCATCGACCATAACAATATCATCAGTCCACTTACAAGCACTTTCTACGGTTACACTTACACTTGAATCTCCTGAATAGCTAGATAAATCATAAATTAAATTTGTTGGAGATGAAAGAATTCCAGTACTAGAAGATAATGATGTTGAATTTGAATACTGTCTTGTGTAAGATGTATTGCCATACACGTCTGCAATAACAGTGTCATTAATTCTTAATCTATACCAGCTGTAAGGATATGTAGTACTATTTCCATTAGGGGAAACTAATATATTTAAATTAACAGCAGTACCTGCAGTAGAAAGATCTATACAAATAATAGAGGAAGAAACATGTGTTGAGTTTGAAAAAGCACCAGTTTCTGAAAATGGATCTGACCAGTTACTCCAATTAGGCATTCCACCTGAGAATTGCAAACTTATACTTCCAGATAATGGATTAGTTGATGTTAAATTAGCATTAGATTCGGTTCCTGAGTAAGTTATCCAGCCATTTGTATTTAAATTATTTGATTCAAAATCTTCTGATAATCCGACTATGTTACAAGCAGGGAATACGCATGACAAACTATCACTAACATTACACGAAGAACAATAATTAAGAGCTGTGGGATCCATACATCCAGAATACAAACAAGACCCATCATTAAATGTTGCAAGAGGATCGTAATTTAGTGCAAATGGGTCTGTACATCCAGAGCTAGGAGGTAGAGGGCATAAAGGATAAGGACAATTAGATGAATAAGAGGTTGTAGATCCATCAGTACAATCAACTCCACCAAAAATCCAATTACTTCCTAAGCAACTAGTATCACCTGCATCTTTATACGCCCAAGAATCTGTATATTCCCAACATTGTCCTGTTCCATCAACATTTATATCTCCAAAAGTTTCTATGACATTACCATTAAAAAATAACTCTATAGCATCATCGCCATTTTGAGAAATAGAGCTAGTCGCTTGTAAAACATGATTAAATTCTACAAAGCAGGTATCAAAGTAAGAAGTCATTGAAGGTATTGAACGAGCAACTATAATATGCTCTCCAGGAAGAACAGAAATAGGGTCAAAAGTATATTCCTGTCCATCAGTACCACCTCCATTATTTGCAACTCCAATTCCATATACGCTTAAATCGGAAATGGTGTCGGTTGCTGTAAGGTGAATGGCTTTTCCATTACTACCACCAGAGGGAACAGTAAAATCCATAATTCCAGTTAATACCAAATTAGATGATTGAGCTAAAAAAACAAAAGGGGTTAATAGAAAAAAGAATGTGAAAAATAGCTTGTTTTTGAATGTCATAATCATTATATTTTAAGTGTACCAATTTATAATAAAAATGTTAAACTTTAAGAATGAATTTCATAAAAAATTATTAACTATTAATCTAAATTTAAATATCAGATAAACTAATAATATAATCTGTCAATTATTATTATTCAATTCATTCTTAATGTTCAAAAAACCAACAATAAATTATATACTTTAGCCAAAAAATTAATTTGAAAAAATATTCCTTAATTGTTTTAATGCTTTTGCTTTTCAATAGCTGTGATAATAATGAGGCATTAGTAAAGCCAACAAATATTCAAATTGGAGCTGGAACAGGATCATTTATTTTCAATGATTATACCCCATTTATAAATAAGCCTATTGAAGTTTTTTATCATATTCCACAAAACTCAAACAATAATCATCCTATTTTAATATCTCTTCATGGTAGCAATAGAAATGGTTCTAATCATTTAAACTCAATGATTAGCAAATCTGAACAATATGGATTTATTCTTGTTGTCCCAGAATTTAAAGACGATTATTTCACAGGTGGAGACGGTTATAACTTAGCAAATATTTTTGATGATGGAGACAACCCAAGCCCAAGCACGCTAAATATATCAGACGAATGGACATTTTCAGTTATTGATCCAATTTTCAATTATATAAAAGAAAGAACACAAAACTCCAGCAATCAATATAATTTAATTGGATTTTCAGCGGGGGGACAGCTTGCACACAGAACATTTATTTTTGGAAATTCCAATTTCTGCAAAACAACAATAGCAATGTCATCAGGTTGGTATACAACTATTGATGAAAATCTAGATTTCCCATATGGATTAAAAGAAAGCCCATTTTTAAATTCATCTTTAAATTCTATCTTTTCTAAAGAACTAATTATTTTAATAGGTGAAGACGACAATGATCCTAACGCTGTAGGCCTAAGAAGGAATTCAATAGTAGACCTTCAAGGAGACAATAGATTTGCTAGAGCCGAAAATTTCTTTTTATCAGCTCAAAATTTAGCAAATCAAGAAGATCATACTTTTAATTGGAACAAGTTTACTGTATCTAATGCTGCTCATGATTTAACACCAATTGCTAATTTTGCTATAAATTTACTTTATCAATGATTAGTAAAAAAAATATAGGATTAATACTAGGACCAATAGTTTTTTTTATAGTAAAAATATTCTATAATCCAATCGAACTTTCAGAGGAAGGATTGGCAATATTAGCCTCAACATTATGGGTAGCTATTTGGTGGGTTACTGAGGCTGTACCAATTTATGTTACTGCATTAATTCCAATTATATTATTTCCATTATCTGGTGGTCTCGAGCTCAAACAAACTACTTCTGCCTATGGACACAAGTTTGTCTTTCTATTTGTAGGAGGATTTATTTTGGCAATTGCAATTGAGAAATGGAGGTTACATAAAAGAATTGCCTTAAATATTATTAATGTCGTTGGCACTAAAAAATCCAACATTATTCTTGGCTTTATGATTGCAACCGCATTTCTATCAATGTGGATTTCAAATACAGCAACGGCGGTAATGATTATGCCTGTAGGTCTCGCTATTATATCTCAACTTAAAGATAATCCAAATACACTTGAAAATGAAAACACAATTTTTGGAAAGACTCTAATGCTTTGTATTGCCTACAGTGCTTCGATTGGAGGCATGGCAACCTTAATTGGGACACCACCAAATTTAGTACTAGCTGGAGTAATCAAAACAAGTTATGATATTGAAATTAATTTTCTTCAGTGGATGTCTTTTGGCTTACCAATTAGCTTTTTACTATTATTTATATGTTGGAAATATTTAACCACAATTGCTTATAAATTTAATGATGAAAATTTTAAGAGTGGCTTAGAGGAAATAAATGATCAAATTAAAAGACTTGGTAAATTTTCATATGAAGAAAAATCAGTTTTAATTGTATTTATTACAACTGCTTTAGCTTGGATAACACAATCATTTATTATTAAAAAATATGTTCCTGAAATTGACGATACAATAATTGCTATAATTGCTGCAGTTATTCTATTTATTCTTCCTGATAAAAGTGGAGACAATAAATTGCTAAACTGGAGTGATGCTGTAAAACTACCTTGGGGCATACTATTATTATTTGGTGGTGGAATGGCTTTAGCAAAAGGGTTTGATTCAAGTGGCTTAGCTGTTTGGATTGGAAGTCAGATGAACTTCTTTAGTGATATACCATTAATAATCTTATTATTATTTCTAATTGCAATGGTTAATTTTCTTACTGAAATCACTTCTAACTTAGCAACAACTGCAATGCTACTTCCTGTCTTAGTAGCACTTGCAAATACCATTGATATTAACGCTTATTATTTATTGGTCGGTGCAACTGTAGCCGCCTCTTGTGCATTTATGCTACCTGTTGCCACACCTCCAAATGCGGTAGTTTTTGGATCTAAAATTCTACAAATTGATGACATGATTAAAAAGGGATTTTGGATGAATTTAATATCAATTATTATTTTGACAGTATGTGTTTATTGGATTTTGCCATTGATTTGGGGATTTTAGTATAATTTTTTAATAAAAAAACTATACAATAAAAAAATACTATCCATTGATAAATAAAAAAAAATATAACTTTTTACATATAAAATAATACATAATAATACATTTATTTGTAATTTTGAAATTATGAAGGATATAACTGTTATAGGAGGTGGTTTTTCAGGACTAAGCGCAGCAGCTTTTTTAGCTAAAGATGGTTTCAACGTTACCTTATTAGAAAAAAACTCAACTGTTGGTGGAAGAGCTAGGATGTTTAAAGAAAAAGGCTACTGTTTTGATATGGGGCCAAGTTGGTATTGGATGCCTGAAATTTTTGAGAATTTTTTTAATGAATTTAATTGTAAAATAGATGATTATTATGATTTAAAAAAGCTTGATCCTGGCTTCAAAATAGTTTTTAAAGATGAAGTAATTAATCTTTCATCGAATTGGAAAGACATATGCGAATTATTTGACAAATATGAAAAAGACGGTTCCAAAAAACTGAATAACTTCATGATAGATGCGGAAAAAAAATATAATATTGGTTTAGACTTTCTGTACAATTCACCTGGCGTTTCCATATTTGAATTATTTACAACTAAAATCCTTAAAAACTTAAATAAACTACAAATATTAACTTCATATAGAAATCATATAAAAAAATACTTCACAAATCCATATCTGATTAATATTTTAGAATTTCCTGTTCTTTTTTTAGGAACTTCTGCCAAAAACACACCTGCTCTTTATAGTCTTATGGCTTATTCTGGAATAAAACAAGGTACTTATTACCCAATAGGTGGTTTCAACAAGGTAATTCAAAGTATGGAAAAAATATGCCTACAATTAGGAGTTAAAATTCAAACAGATCAGGAAGTAAAAAAAATTAATGTTAGAGACTCAAAAGTTTTTTCAATTAGTACAAAAAACCAAGAGATAAAAACAGACATTCTTGTTGCAAGTGCAGACTATGCACACGTTGAAGAAAAACTTTTAGAAAAAAAATACAGAAATTATGCTAAAGAATACTGGAACAAAAAAAGCTTTTCTCCCTCATCTTTGTTGTTTTATCTTGGAGTTTCAAAAAAAATTAATAATCTAGAACATCATACATTATTTTTTGATGAAGATATTGAAAAACATAGCAATGATATTTATGAAAATCCTATTTGGCCTGAAAAACCACTGTTCTATACTTGCTGCCCTTCGAAAACCGACCCAACAGTTGCACCAAAAGACAAGGAAAATCTATTTATTTTAATTCCAATTGCTGCAGGGCTGGAAGACTCAGAAATGATTAGAGAAAAGTATTTTAAAATTATAATGGATCGTCTTGAAAAATTCTGCAATTTAGATATCAGAAATCATATAGAGTATAAAAGAAGTTATTGCATCAATGACTTCAAAGATGATTATTATGCATATAAGGGAAATGCTTATGGCCTTGCAAATACATTAATGCAAACAGCTAATCTCAAGCCAAAAATTAAAAGTAAAAAAATTAAAAACATGTTCTACACAGGACAACTAACAGTACCCGGTCCTGGCGTACCTCCATCTATTATTTCTGGACAACTTGTTGCTGAACAAATTATAAAAACGAAATGAAAAATCTTTTTGATGAAGTCTCATTGAAATGTAGTGAGATCACAACCAAATATTATAGCACAAGTTTTTCCTTAGGAATAAGGTTATTGGACAAAGAAATTCACAGTCCGATTTATTCTATTTATGGATTTGTTCGATTAGCTGATGAAATTGTAGATAGTTTTCATGAGTTTGACAAAGCAAAACTTTTAAATGAATTTAAAGAAAACACAAAACAAGCAATTGAAAATAAAATTAGCCTTAACCCTATTCTAAATAGTTTCCAGGAAGTTGTAAATAAACACAATATTGATTGGGAACATATCCAAGACTTCCTTTCGAGCATGGAAAGCGATTTAAATCAGAAAAAACATGATGAAGACAGTTACAAGCAATACATTAAAGGTTCAGCCGAGGCAGTAGGATTAATGTGTTTAAGAGTTTTTTGCAATAAT
>CALKMQ010000221.1 GCA_938092125.1 uncultured bacterium | reverse complement strand
TTTGGTTATTAACAAAAGTTAGTGGTGTTCCCTTGTTAGAAAAACATGCAGATAAAACTTGGGGTAAGAAAAAGGATTATATAAAGTATAAAGAGGATACACCAATTCTCTTCCCAAAGTTTTTTAAGTAATTTTTTATGTTTTGCAAAAAATTATTTTTTTATAACTTAATTTTTTTCTCTCTGTACGCACAAGAAGACCTAAAATACCAGGTCCCGCCGAAAGCAATTCTTGATTTGATTGATGTCACTATGCCACCAAGAGTTTTAGTTGATGATAATAAAAACTATATGATTTACCTTTATCGCGATACGTATAAAGCGATTGAAGAATTATCTGAAAAAGAGATGCGGCTTGCGGGTTTAAGAATAAATCCTAAAACTAACATTGGTAGTAGAGTTAGTTATTATAATAATATAAAAATTTCGTCAGTTGTAAATAGCCTTTCAAAAATTTATGATGTGAAAGGGTTACCAAAAAATCCAAGGCTTTCCAATGTAAAATGGTCTCCTGATCAAACAAAAATAGCCATGACAAATACGACTAAAGAAGGTGTAGAACTTTGGGTTTTAGATTTAAAAAGTTCAAAATTAAAAAGGTTAACAGGTCCAAAGCTTAATGCAAACTTAGGAAGTGTCATTAACTGGTTTAAGGATAGTAAGTCATTACTTGTAAAGTTTGTTCCCTTAAAAATTCAGCCGATAATTATGGAAGACGATTTGATACCTTCTGGTCCTAGAATTTCAACCAACGATGGTAAAAAAGCCCAAAATAGAACATATCAAGATCTATTAAAAAATAAAAATGATGAAAACAACTTTGAAATTTTAGCGATGTCAGAGCTCTACAAAGTTTCCATAAAAGGGAAAAAGAGACTGTGGAAAAAAAAGAATATGCATCGAGATATTAGTTTTTCTCCAGATGGTTCATACGTTTTGGTTTCAACAATTAAAAAACCTTTTTCATATCTAGTACCATATTACAGGTTTCCATCAACATACATAATACATACAGCAAGCAGTAAAGAAGTAAAGAGACTAGCTAGTATTCCGCTTATTGAAGATCTCCCAAAAGGTTTTATGGCTGTACGGGAAGGGAAAAGAAGTTTTAAATGGAGGTTAGACAAGCCTGCTTCAATTTGTTTTGTAAGTGCTTTGGATAATGGAGATCCGAATCAAGAAGTTCAGTTCAGAGATGAATTATTTCAACTTGATGCTCCTTTTAAGAGCAATCCAGTTACACTATTAAAAACTCAGAATAGATATTATAAATCATCTTGGTGCAATGATACACTTGCGATAGTTTCTGATTATTGGTGGAATAATCGAAATCAAAAAACATATCTTTTCAACCCATCTAATCCTTCCAAAGAGTCCTTGGTTATCTCAGATCGAAACTACCAAGATAGATATAGTGACCCCGGAGATTTTGTAGAAGAAAGGAATAGATATGGCGAGTATGTATTATTATTAAGAAATAAAAACTTATTTTTGATAGGAGATGGCTTTTCAGCAGATGGCCAATTCCCATTTTTAGATGAACTGAAAATTGATACTTTTAAAAAGAAGAGGATTTACGAGTCAACTATTGAAGGGAAAAAAGAATCTCTTAGAGATTTCAACCCAGATGACAATAAACTTTTTGTAAGGATAGAATCTCCTAATGAATATCCTAATTACTTTTTTAGAAATTTAGATGGTGAATTAAATCAAATCACATACTTTGCAAACCCTTTTAAAAGTATTCAAAATGTTCATAAAGAAGTAATTAAATATAAAAGAGCAGATGGTTTAGATCTGTCAGCGACACTTTACTTACCAGATGGATATAATTTTAGTCAAAAAGAAAAGCTTCCTATGATAATGTGGGCTTACCCAAGAGAATACAAAGATAAATCAAGTGCCTCGCAGATGACAAAAAACCCAAACCAATTCACATATCCATATGCAGGTTCTCCCCTTTATTGGTTAACAAGGGGATATGCCGTTTTAGATAATGTTGCTTTTCCCATAGTCGGTGAAGGGAATAAGCAGCCTAATGATGACTTCAGGGTTCAATTAGTTAGTAATGCAAAAGCGGCAATCGATAAAGTAGCTAATCTTGGTTATGTTGACATCGATAGAATTGCAGTTGGTGGACATAGTTATGGCGCATTTATGGTTGCGAACTTACTTTCACATTCAAATTATTTCGCCGCAGGAATAGCTAGAAGCGGTGCTTATAATAGAACTTTAACACCCTTTGGTTTTCAAAGTGAGGAAAGAAACTATTGGGAAGCGCCACAGGTATATTACAATATGTCACCTTTCATGCATGCAGACAAACTAGAATCTCCGATTTTATTAATCCATGGTGAGGCTGATAATAATTCTGGCACGTACCCTTTACAATCCGAAAGATACTTTAATGCTTTAAAGGGGTTAGGCGCAACAGCTCGGCTGGTAATGCTTCCAAAAGAAAGTCATGGATATAGAGCAAAAGAAAGTATTTTGCATATGCTATGGGAACAAGATACATGGCTAGAAAAATTTGTAAAAAATAAAAAAGAGATTAATTAAATTTTAATATAAACTCGATTATATAGAGCTAGTTTGCTCCCACTGCTTACACAAAAGCCTATACAAAATCCGTTCATTTTCATGAACGCTCTTGTCGAGCATAATTACTTCCTTAAAGAGTTCTAGATAAGCAATTTTCATATCATCATCTATTTTATTCTTTAAAGATTTACTCAGGTTAACTACAAACTTCTTAACCTCATCAATTCCTTTTTCTAATATACTATCTAAAAACTGTGTCCGTAGCTTAAGCAGTTCTTTATCTTCGTCACTATATCGATCTAAAATAACGTTTAGATATTTTTTTTCATCAGATGAATATTCATAATCACAGTTTGAAATAACATAAGAAATATCAAACATTACAAGCTCTAATAAATGATTTTGTTTATCATTCATTTTATTACCTCATTCTATTTATCATAAATATGTTTACAGTCGACAGGGTTTCTAACGCCATCAATTTGACCTTCTTTAACTTTGACACCGTAAGCCATAATTCTAACCAAATGTTTATTCAATACGTTATAATTAAAATCAATTTTTTGCTCAATATTATCCAGCTTTTGTATCAGCTTGGCTTG
>CALKMQ010000220.1 GCA_938092125.1 uncultured bacterium | reverse complement strand
GACCTATGAAAAGATCGATGATGCGGGGCTGCATATCACCCAGGCTGGAACAGCGCGCCTGTTGCAGGTGGACAGCATCGTTCTTTGTGCCGGGCAAGAACCTGAGCGCGGCCTGGCGCCGGATCTGCCACAGGCGCATTTGATTGGTGGCGCCGATGTGGCGGCCGAATTATCTGGATTATCAATATTTTGATTCATCATATCTATTATAAAATTGCGTTGCGACTTTAAACTATTTTTTTGCTTGTGGTCAATTACAAGCGCAATAGTGTTGTCACTTGCTAGAAGTGATTTCAAATCACTGGAAAATGTTTTTTCTTCAATCTTTAAAAAATTTAATATTTCAGACTTTTTTGTTGCGCTTTTATAGCTTTTCATATCAAATAAAGGAAACATCCCTTTATTTTCAGCCCATACGGAGTGATGTTGAATACCTGATAAAAGTCCGGGTAACTCAAAATTGATTTTATTTTTACCAATAAAAAAATAATCAGCTGCTTGGTCTGATATATGCCATTTATCTTTATCTGGAGAATATAGATAACCCAAAGGAGCTAAAGATTCTGGCGTAATTTCATCAAATTTAGATAAGTCACAAAACACTCTAGGAACATTATCACCACCAATGTGGTGAATTTGTGATGTTTTTCTTCTTGAATGAAAGTAAGGATCATATGGAATTTTAATTTTTAAGTTTGAAAAAATTGAGCTTTCTAAATCGTCGTATCTTTGAACTAAAAATTTAGCAACCGGTATTTCTGCCTCCGGTTCTTCAGTAAGTGAAACTCTGATAGTATCTCCTATACCATCTTCTAGTAGTGCCCCTATTCCAACTGCTGACTTAATTCGGCCATCTTCTCCATCACCAGCTTCAGTTACGCCTAAATGAAGAGGATAGCACATATTCTCTTTTGCCATTTTATTAACCAGCAATCGATAGGCCTGGACCATGACTTGAGTATTACTAGCTTTCATACTTAGTATAATATCATAATAATTCCAGTACTCACATATTCGTAAAAACTCCATCGCTGATTCAACCATCCCTAATGGTGTATCACCATATTTGCTCAATATTCTATCCGAAAGAGAACCATGATTAGTCCCTATGCGCATTGCGGTGCCATTATTTTTACATATCTTTACTAAAGGCGAAAATCTTTCAGATATTCTAATTAATTCATCTTCATAACTTTGATTTGAATATTCGATTATTTCAAACTTTTTTCTATCGGCAAAATTACCAGGGTTTATTCGAACTTTTTCTACAATTCCAGCAGCAACTTCAGCCGCATTTGGTGTAAAATGTATGTCAGCAATTAAGGGAACATTAAAGCCCTTATTCTTTAATGATTTTTTAATTAATTCCAAGTTTTTTGCTTCTTTAATACTCGGTGCTGTAATTCGAACTAATTCACATCCTGCCTTAATCATTCGAATGGATTGTTCTACAGTGCCCTTAGTGTCCATTGTATCAGTAGTAGTCATGGACTGAACTCTAATAGGATTATTTGCTCCAATAGATACGTTTCCAACCATCACCTCTCTTGTTGGAAAACGGCTGTACCCTTTGAAATCCTTACAATATTCTTGTAGATCTAATTTCATTTAATAATTTTTCTAAATGGTTTTTCTAAATATTCTTTTGATTGTCTAGACGCATGAGAAAGATTATCAAGTTTTGCACATAATTTATAATATTTAATAGAATTGCTCCTCTGACCATACAGGTCATACAAATTACCTTTGAGCAAATATAGATTTCCTAGAATGACATCAAGTTCTCCTGAATAATCTTTTATTGCTAAGTCAGCTAAATTCATTGATTTATCGTAATCATTTTCAAGAAATGAAATCAATGCTTTTTGATAATCAAAATATGGCTTATACCATTGTTTTTGTCGATCAGACAAGAATTTAAATCTAGTATCTAAATTCTTAATCAAATTATTTGCGTCATTCAATCTATTGGTTCTACTTAAAGATTCTAGATATAGTATATTGAAATAAAAATTATTTGGAAATTCTTCTGATAGTTTTTTAGTAATTGAAATTGCATCTTCAGGCCTATTTTCAATCCAAAGATAGATAAAAGATAAGATACCAGAAGCTTCTATCCAGGCCCAGTCACTATTAGTTGCCGCATCTTCAATTTTATAAATCCCTTCTTTTTTTGAAGTGTCAAGACCGTATAGTTTTACCAACCATCGTAAAAAAACATTACTGACACTTGCATAATAGCCAATAATTCCAATTGGCAATTGCGCATCTATTAAGTCTGGTCTATTTTTCGAAACATTCTCAATAATTGAAAATCCTCGATAAGCTTGGTTAAGCACAGATAGCCAGTCTTTTTTTCCAAGACTTACTCTCGCCCTCATCCCAAGTGTTGAACCTAAATAGAGTTTATACTCCGCATTTTGAGGGTTTTCGATTACTAATTTTTGATAAATAGGTTGAATTTCATTTAGTGCAGATTCCAAAGTATCATAAGTAGCTTCAATTGGGTCTTCGCCTTGACTGATATAATACTTTGAAGAGGCCCAAATAAAATGAATACCAGGGTGTTTTGGATAATCAATTCTAGCTTTGTCCAAGATTTTAATAGACCTTTCAAAATCATAATTATAAAAAGCTTTGACTCCATTCATTATTGTGGAATCGGCTTTAGTATTTAAAGCAAAGTTAAAACTTGAAGTGAGAATAAAGGCGGTTAAGGTCTTTACCATTTCTTAGAAGAATGGTCAATATCATTCAGGGCTATGATTCTTGATCTGATAGAATCAACCAACCCTGCGATTCATTATTATCAGGCTTTATAGTCATACTTTTTTGCCAAGAACTTTTGGCAAGATCTTTTTCATCCATATTCCAATATGTTAGTCCTAACCCTAGATATGCTTCAGCACTACTTGGTTCCAGTTCTATAACCTCTTGGTATGCAGCTAAGGATTCACGATACATACGTTTTTCCCTATAATATCTTCCAAGGGTTGCCATCGAACTAGCTAACCATTGGTTGGTATTCTGGTTTACAGATAGAGCATTTTTAAATGACTGTCTACCCATTGAGGGATTTCCTAATCGATTATATTCTACAGCTAAAATATAATATGTTTGAGGTAGTAAAACTCTTACGACCTCATTATCAGGCCGATAATGAAGGAGATCTTCCCACGCCGCTGCTGCTCTTCCCCATTCTTGGGCCTTAAAGTAACTCAAACCTTGCATATAGCGGGAATCAGCATCTTCAGGGTCAAGAAAAATGACATCGCCAAATGATAAAGCGGCGTAAACATATTTACCTAGATCAAAATACAAATTAGCTAAACTAACATGAGAATTTTTATCTTTAGCATTTAGTTTTATAGACCTTTGAAATGCTGACTTCGCATCTTCAATATTTCCTAAGGCTAATTCAGTCTCCCCAGTTAGCTGTAAAAAGCCATTATGAGTAGGGAAATTTTTCTGACCCTCTTCGCACAACCGGAGAGCATCAGTATAGTTTCCCTCTACTAAACGCTGTCTTATAATTGTAATTTTTTGAGCTGGACCTTCAGGAACTAGCCTTGATGACATTCCAAGAATTTGGTTACTAAGGGCTTTTTGATCTGGTGTATTTATGTACATTGCCATCGCATCTATCGTACCTTTATGATCTGGATTTAATTCCAACGCTTCTTCAAAAGATTGCCTAGATTTATCGTACTCGCCTAACATAGCAAAAAAAGAACCTAGGTAAAAGTGAGCATCAGGGTTTGTTGGATGCTTTTTAATTTGGCGAAGATATATATCCTTAGCAGACTCCCAATTATTTATGGCCTCATAATGAAGACCTAATTGGCGTTGGATATAAATATTATTTGGATTGTTCCGAGCGTCCGCTTCATAATCACCTGTTGATAAAAAAGGTAAACTTTCAATGTTTTTTATTTTTTTCTTTGGCATATCATTATAGATAAACCTAGTAGCTCTCGCCATCTCCTTATTTGAAGCATCTAATTCACTCGATAATTGATATAGTTCATCAGCAAATGCGGCCACATTTATTTGAGGACCTTTGTTTACAATAGGAAGTGGTTTTGAGGCATTAGATGGTAATTTAGATTTTTTCTTTTTAGAAAGTTTTTTCTTTTTAGAAGATTTTTTCTTTTTAGAAGATTTTTTCTTTTTAGAAAGCTTTCTTTTTTTAGAAGATTTCTTCTTTTTTTTAGACTGAGCGCTCAAGGAATCACCAAAACGTAAATCCCCTGAAGAGGAAATATGCATCCCTCCGACCAGTACTAAAAATAGTATTAGCTTAAAAAGTTGTCTTATCATAGTGGGTGTAACTTCGGATTACACTTGAATTTGAAAAAAAAAGATCTAACTACCAAACATTATTTATTTTCACATTTTATCCGTCAATTTTACAACATCTAGGAAGCTTGTTGTAGGCTTCTTTAACTGCCATCGTTTCATTTGCTTGGTATCCCGCTATTGATATTTGTGTTTCAATTTGAGCAA
>CALKMQ010000219.1 GCA_938092125.1 uncultured bacterium | reverse complement strand
AAGTGGTATATATTTTTCAAATGATAACAAATACCTTGGGTATTCAATCTCAAAATCTGGCTCAGATTGGAGAGAGTTTTTTATTAAAGATTTATCTTCAGGGAAAAATTTAAATGTCCATCTGCAGTCGATTAAATTTAGTGGAATGTCCTGGGTCGATGATGGTTTTTATTATAATGCTTTTCCTCAACCAAAGGATGGTCGCGAATTATCTGAGATTAATCATAGTAGCAAAGTATTTTTTCATAAATTAGGCACAAGTCAAGACGCAGATCGCTTGGTTTTTTCCGATTCTAAAAACCCAAAAATAAATAATTACCCATCAACAACAAAAGATGGTGGATTTTTAATTATTTATAGAACTAAGGGTACATATGGTAATAAACTATTAGTTAAGGACTTAAGAAATCAAGGAAACGATTTTGTAAGTATTGTTAATGATTTTAATTCTGAAATAGATATTATTGACAATTTTGATGGTAAGCTTATAGCTATAACTGATAGAAATGCGCCTAGAAAGAAGGTTGTATCAATAGATATAAAAAATCCGGAAGAAAAAAACTGGAATACTATCATTCCTCAAAATGATAATATTCTTACATCGGTTAACATTATAAACAATAAACTCGTTGCTCACTATATGGTGGATGTCCTCTCTAGTTGGAAAATTTATGATTTAAAAGGAGAATTAATCCAAACAGTAGAATTACCAGGGCCTGGAATATCTTATGGATTTGGTGGCAGTAAAGAACAATCTGTTTCTTGGTATACTTTTGAATCATTGGTCCATCCCCCCACAGTTTTTATGTATGACTTTGACAAATTCAAATCAAATTTATATTATGAATCAAAAGCTAAGTTCGACAAAAATAGATTTATCATGAAACAAGATTTTTATTTTTCGAAAGATGGTACAAAGGTTCCAATTTTTATTGCTCATGAAAAAGATCTCGTTTTAGATGGTGCGTCTCCTACTTTGTTATATGGTTACGGAGGATTTAATATTTCTGAAAAGCCATATTTTAATAAAACAATTCCAGTGATACTTGAAAATGGAGGTGTTTATGCTATCGCCTGTATTAGAGGAGGAGGAGAGTATGGGCAGGATTGGCATAGTCAAGGGATGCTAGAAAAAAAACAAAATGTATTTGACGACTTTATTGCTGCGTCTGAGTTTTTAATAACTCAAGGTTTTACTTCACCTGATAGATTAGCAATAAGGGGTGGCTCTAATGGAGGAACATTAATCGGTGCTGTTCTCAATCAAAAACCTCACCTTTTTCGTGTCGCATTTCCAGAAGTTGGTGTTATGGATATGCTAAGATATGAAAAGTTTACGATAGGCTGGGCATGGGCTGTTGAATTTGGGTCTGTCGAAAATAAAAATAGTTTTGGTAACTTATTATCATATTCACCATTACATAATATTAAAAAGAAATCATATCCTTCTGTTCTTATTTACACAGCTGATCATGACGATAGAGTAGTCCCTGCTCATTCATATAAATACGCAGCTAAGCTCCAAAATAATCAAATGAATGATGTAGATCCAATTCTAATTAGGATAGGTACGAAAACTGGTCACGGTGCAGGTAAATCAACAGAAACAAAGATAAGAGAATATGCTGAAAAATGGGCATTTATGTTTTATGAAATGGGAATAAAGTACTAAGAAACAATTTTATCGATATCATCTCTTATTAGGATTAAGATTGCTGATTGAGGGACAATCAAGTAACCTTTTTGTTCTATTTCAAGCTCAATTGCAGCTTTCCCTAGGTAAAGGGCATAATCACCGATTTCTGCTTGAGTAGGAATATATTTAACATCACCCTTAGAATCTTTCCATGGCTCATCAACAATATCATCAGGAGCCCCTAATGGTATGCCAGGACCGACTTCAACAACAATACCTGCCTTGACTTCTTGCTTTTCAACAACACTAGGAGGGAGGTAAAGTCCCGCTGGAGAAGTCTTATCACCTTTGTCGGGTTGAATTAAAAGTCTGTCACCAACAACCAAGATTTGCTTATTCTTACTTTTCACTTGATAAATCCACTAAAGGATATTTTGTAAAGTTTAATTATTTTAATTCTTAGAATCTATTACGGCGGGTGGTGTTTCTTTTGGTTTGCTACCCCAATAAGTAGGGCGTGTATTAAGCATATAATATAGATTTTCAGAAGTACGATATACTATATCCACACCAATATTTCTGTAAAAGTTATGAGAATAGTCTTGACCTTTATTACTAAATATAGTTGACGCTATGAGCTTGTCATCTTGAAAAACCGATAAGAGCTTTCCAGAAACGGTATCAACACCAAATGTAACCCATTTGTTTGGATTTTTTGACATAACCATGTCATAAGTTCCACCGATAACTTTTTCAAAAAACTGGTCGATTTGCCTATCTTTAACAACTAATGAATCATTATTAAGGATAGACCAAACTGAGTCAGTTTTAAAAAGAGTGATTGTTTCACCAGAAGAATCTTTAAGTATAATTTTATTTATAATATCTGCATCTAAATCAAATATTGTTTCAGACGTGCCTATGTATTTATTTTGTTGTCCTTGATTGATAAAATAAAGAAATAATAATATGCCAAAGGCGATGAGTAAGTACTTTAAAGATTTATTCATATATTTGTTTTAGTATATCTGCTTTTGTTTTTTCATTCTTTGATCTGTAGAAGCCTAATCCAGCGATTATTAGTGAAGGTAAAAGGACATTAGCCCATTTCCATCGAGTTCTTGTTCCGTCTTCAATCTCATCAAGAGGCCTATTGGTTATTTCACGAGAACGCAGCGCAATAAGTTCTTTTTCCCCTGCTAAATAATCAATAGCGTTCATTAAAAAAACCATATTCTCTGGAATGGACATTCCTGCATCATCTGCTAGAAACTTTGAATCAGAAACAAGAATTAACTCCCCACCGGTAGCTAGCCTAGAGGCAGCGCCAACAATTTTACTATCTTGATTTAGGTTTTGGAGAAACGGGTTGTTTTTTGGATCGGGACTAAGCATAAATCTACCCGCCATAATGCCAGATTTATTAGAACTTGAAAATAAATCAGTCACTCCAATTACTTCGTCGCTTAGTAATGTATCTAGAACTATTTCACTTGGGAAAAAGACATGTATCTGTTCTAGACCACTAACCACAAGTTCCTGATCATTAAAATCCTTAATTATTGGAAGAAATGGATATTCCATTGGTACGTTCATCCGGATAAAGCCCATTTGTTGTTGGACTTGTACACGCCCACAAGATTTATCTAGAACTAGATTTTTGTTAATAATTAGACCGTATGACTTTAATAAAGAGAATATATTTGAGTTTATTGGATTCGCTTGCTGAACTTGCATATCGGTTAAAACAGCGCCTTGGGCCATAAAAATGTTTTTGCCAGAATTCATAAAACTTTGAATATTAGCAATTGAATTATCGTCTAAAGTATCCGTAGCTCCACTTATTAACATCACATCAATATTATCCATTATTAAATCTTCATTTGAAAGATCTAATGATTGAACATTATGATGTTGTCGTAATTGATTAGAAAGGTTTTCAGTTTTAACCTCTTCGGTTTTCGAAAGGTTCACAATGCCAACTGTTTTTTTATTTGTATTTACGAGAGTTTTAATTTTTGTTGTTATTAAATATTCTAAACCAGTGGCAGTTTGGATAACGGGTATAGTCTCTTTTTTATCTTCATAAAGCATCACCATTCCTAAATATACTTTCTTAATCTCTAGCTTGTCATCTTCAACGACCTGCATCTGAACAGGTTGTATACCATCCTTTTGTGCTTCTTCTTGTAGTTTTTCGTTGGATTCCGGATCAGTAAAGAAAAATCGAATGTTATCAGACTTGGCTTCATACTCTTCAAGCAAATCTTGTAAATATCTTTTAGTGTTAGATAGCTCGCCAGGGAGATCGTTAGAGAAATACACTTTCATGGTTAATAAGTCGTCAATTTTATCTACGATGTTTTCGCTAGAGCTACTCAGAGAATACATTTTGTTGTCAGTAAGATCAAAACGTTTGTACCAGTTTCTACTAATTAAATTGAGTAACAATAATGCTCCTGTTAAAATGAGAAGATATATTGTGAGAGAATTTCTATTTTTTACTAACATGTATTTAACTCCATCTCCGAGACTCTACAAGTCTCGTGGTTAGAAAAAGGAAAAAACCTATCACAGAACCGAAATAAATAAGATTTCGAGTGTCGATAACGCCTCTTGATATGTTGGATAGATGATATTCAACGCTTAAATATTGTATCGTACCAGCGAGTAAATCCGGCATAAAGATCAAAACTTTATCAAAAAGCCAAAAAACAAAAATAATAGCGATGCCTACAATAAAAGAAATAACTTGATTATCAGTAACCGCGCTTGAAAACATACCAACAGAAGCATACACTGAACCAACAAGCAGTAAACCTAGGTATCCAGTAAAAACAGCACCATAGTCAATTGAGTTTCCGAAAGAAGAAAGGGTGATAAAATGTAATGATGTAGTCAAAAGTGCTATGGCAATGAGTGCAACGGCTGATAAATATTTGCCAACTACGATATCTCTGTCATCAATAGGAAGTGTAGAAATAATTTCAATTGTACCAAGTCCTTTTTCTCTAGAAATAAGTCCCATTGTTATGCCTGGGATAAAAAATAAATAAACCAAGGGCACTATATTAAAAAGTGTTCTTAAATCAGACTGTCCATAAAGAAAAAATGTGGTTGTGAAAAACCATCCGTTCAATAGCGCAAACACGACAAGAAACACATATGCCATTGGACTATCAAAAAATGATTTTAGCTCTCTTTTAAAAATTGTTAAAGTGTTATGCATTATGAAGGCTTACCATTGCTTGTTAAGTTTCGAAAAATATCCTCAAGGTTTTGTTTTGTGGCTACCATTTCTAGGATAATCCATTTTTTAGAAACGGCATAATTAAAAATATCAGCACGAGGGTCATTACTATTTGAATATTCAATATTAATATTGGTATAAGAATCATTTTTAGTAATGCTATGAATATCAATAGATGGAATAGTCGCTTTCATATCTTTAATATCATTTTCACTAGCATTGCTAACATCGATACTCAATTCAACTTTACCGCCAGCCGAATCTTTAAGAAGCGATTCGCTAGAACCATCAGCTACAATAGAACCTTCATTGATAATTATGATTCTATCAACGGTAGCTTGTATTTCTTGTAAAATATGTGAAGACATTAAAACAATTTTTTCTTTTCCAAGCTTTTTTATTAATTGTCTTATTTCAACGATCTGGTTTGGATCTAATCCAGTTACCGGCTCATCAAGAATCAATATTTTAGGGTCATGAATCATCGCAGCCGCCAAGCCAATTCTTTGTTTATAACCTTTAGAACAGTTGCCAATGGTTCGATGAGCAACAGCATTTAAAGAACATTCCTCAACAACTTTTTGAAATGCATTTTTAAAATCGCTACTGGGAATACCTCTTATATCTGAAATAAATTTAAGATAATCATGAACTCTCATTTCACTGTACAAGGGATTTAGCTCAGGTAAATAACCTATATCTTTTTGTATATCCGATGTGTCATCTTGTATGTTTCTATTTCCATAATAGACGTTTCCCGATGTAGGTGAGATATAACCAGTCATTATTTTTAGCGTTGTGCTTTTTCCGGCACCATTAGCACCAAGAAAACCAACTACTTGACCATCTTGCAATTCAAAAGATATAGACTTTACAGCCTTTACGTCATCATAGTTTTTAGATAAGTTGTCTACTTTAATCAAAATATGTTCTCTGCTTTTTTAAAAGATTAATGTTTGAATAAATAAAAAGTTCCAAAAATTTCTGACGAAATATTAATACTAATTATTTTTATGGTAAAATAATATTTTGCTTTGCGCACAACTTTATTAATAATTCTTTTGAATATAAATTGCCATACTAGATGGTTTTTAAGTTTTAATAAATCTTGACAATAGTATTTATTTAAAAATAACTTACGCTAACTGATAAATGTGTATCAGTGTTGTCGACAAACAATAACAGTTAACTAAAGGAGAATAGAATGAAACGTTTCTATAGATTATTTATCTCTCTTCTCGTCATCGTTGGTATCGTTGCAGTAGCTCCAGCTACTACAGTTGAAACCAAAACAGAGCAATGCGCAGTCAGTGCAGGTTCTTGTGGTGGTGGAGATTTCGTTTATGCAGATGCTGCAGATGATATCAAGAAAAAGAAGAAGAAGAAGAAAAAGAAAAAAGGAAAAGAAGGAAAAGGCAAAAAAGGCGGATCTTGGGGTAAGTGGAAATCCAAGTGGAAGAAGAAAAGTTCTAGTTAATCTTCTTTTCTAAACAATAATAAAAAAGGCGCGAATTTGCGCCTTTTTTATTTTAGGAAGTTGACTAAAAATTTTGCTACTTTCTGTTTAGTTGTAGAATCATTCTTAAAAACTTTTAGTAGGATAAAAAATGATAATATATAAAAAGTTTATTTGTTTATTTTTAGTTATACCCATGCTTAACTCGGCTTATGCACAGGATGATGTTGAAGAAAACAGCTCTGAGTCTTCGCATGACTTGTATATCGCTTTCGATCAGACCAGTGGGAATACAAATAATTTAGTTTCTGGTGCTGA
>CALKMQ010000218.1 GCA_938092125.1 uncultured bacterium | reverse complement strand
AATAAATTTTCATATCAATTTGGAATATTTTTAGCATCAAAAAATATAAGTCTTCCAGATTTGAGAATTGAATATACTGCGACCAGACCCTGGACATATACACACCCCGATTTCTCATATTCACACAGAGATCAATCACTGGGAGCTTCCGATGGTCCTGCTAGCAAAACGCTTCTAATAGAATCTTTGTATTTACCTTCATCAAAAATAGTTTTTTATAGCGCTTTTGAGCATGTTCAAAAAGGCATTGGTACGGGGTCTAGACTCTTTGATAATTATGACGAAAGAAATAAAAATAATGATTGGGATACTGATTTTCTACTCAAAGATAAAACTCATGCATATAAATTCGAGTTTGATCTTCAATACTTATTATCAATTAATATAAGTTTTAGAACTACAATTATAGTAACCAGTGATGAATACGTTAGCAATAACTCTGAAAAATTAAAGGAATCAGGAACAACATTTATTGCGGGTTTAAATTTTAACTGGTAAAAATATAACCTTAAGCTTGTTTTAAAAACCCATTCCAAGCCC
This sequence comes from uncultured bacterium, assembly GCA_938092125.1. GTDB lineage: Bacteria > Fidelibacterota > Marinisomatia > Marinisomatales > UBA1611 > TMED80. The sequence continues at coordinate 3,217 of CALKMQ010000218.1, read as the reverse complement.
AGCAAACCATATAAAAAGCACTCGCGATAATATTAATTTTTTCAACTTGTCTATAAAGTTTCCATTGAAACTGAGCACTCTTAACTTTATCAAATGAAATTGAACCTGAACGGTGCCTGTATTTAGCTAAAATTTTTAAATTACCAGAAGCATTAAAACCTTTTTTTAAAATAGCTAGCCATAAACCATGATCATGCCTTGTTTTAATATTAGGCATATAAACTTTCTTAAAATTCATAACCTTTAAATCTATCATAGCAGTCAAACAACCAATGTGATTACTTTTTAATAGTTCATTGTAGGTTGGATTTGTATTCGAAATCATGATGTTTTTTATATGATTACCTGATTCATCAATTTTTTCATAAGAGCTATAAGATAAAGCGACTTTTTTATCATGCATAAATTCAATCTGTTCTTCAAGTTTTATGGGAAACCAAACATCATCACTATCTAAAAATGCAATGTATCTTCCGCATGACTTTTCAATACCAATATTTCTGGATAATGAGGCACCTTTATTAATAGTATTTTTAATTAATTTTATTCTATTGTCCCCTTCCACATATTTTTCGACTATTCCAATGCTTTTGTCTTCTGACCCATCATCAATAATTAACATCTCCCAATTAGTGTAGCTTTGTTTGAGTACAGATAAGATGGCTTCCTCAATGAATTTTTCTGAATTATACATTGGAGTAATAATTGATACTAATTCAGACATTTTAAATGATTCCATCTGAATTTTTATAGCCTTTAAACAATGCTAATGGAGGTTTGTAACTTTTACTAATTAGAACGCATTTAACCAAATAATAAATAAAAATTAAAAACCCCAAAAAGCCTCCATACCTAAAACAGAACATGCCCTTAGCTTTCAAAATAGAAATATTAGAAAAGTGAGCCTCCTTACGATTAATAAATTCATGTTTAAGAAGAAATTCTGGTAAGTGGATTATTAAACCTCCCTCATCAAATATATCTAAATAGAAAACATTTTCCTCTGTTGAAGGAAATTCTGAACCTAGGCCAAGGCTTTCATTAAATCTAATATTGTTTTCTAATACAAATTTCTTTGACGCAACCAATTCGACCGAAGAGACTTTTAGGGAACCAAGACGGCCTAATATTTTTTTATTAGTATAATTCTTATATGGACTATCATCTAGGAAGCTCATACGCACAGTAAATAAACTAGCATACTTGTTAATCTTTAGTGATTTTTTTAATATTTTTATGCAATTACTATTTAATACAACATCGTCATCGAGGAACCAAATAAAATCAGATTTAGATTCTTCAATCGCAATATTTCGACTACGACTTAACCCTAATCGGTCATCATAAATTATTTTATAATCTTTTAATTTGGGTTGTAAAGTTTTGTCTTCCATGCCCTGAACGATAATTATCACTTCATCGGCATCTTTCAGAGGTTTGAAAGAAAATGAAGAACAAAAGCGATCTAAATTTTTAGCAACAGTTGAAATAGATACCGTAACTGAGGGGTTCCTAAAATTATTCATAAATCATTATTTGACAAAGGTTTGCTTAACTAATTTTTTACATAAATCGTAGTAACAAGAAAATCTTTTCCGGGCCTCTTTATTTTTAAAAGTTCTTGCTTTTTATTTTCTCTAAAAATAAACGGATCCTCATGCAATACAACGCCCGAATTAATATAAGATCTTGATTCAGGCCCCTTAATTTTATCCAAATTTGATTTAAATTTTCCTAATGGAATACTTTCCGTAATCACAACATACTTATATCTGTTTAATCTATTTAATATGATTATAATTTCATTATTAGTTAAATGCTGAAGAACTTCCCTTAAAAATATACAATCTGCATCTGGCAAATCATCGTTCACAATATCTTTACATAAAAAGTCAAGATTCTTTGCTTTAAATATTTTTTTATTTCTTTCTATTAATTCAGGCACTACATCAACACCTAAATAGCTTTTAGCGTTCGCATAAAGCTGGCAACCAATGTTAAAGTCACCACAACCAAGATCAAGAAATTTTAAAGAATGAAAATCTTCTTTAAAGTATTTAAAAATGGTTTTTACGTAATCATCAACAATTTCATCATTGTGAGACCCCGGACCAGAAAAAAAATAACTAGATCCATCTGAACCCCATAGATTATCCCTATAAATCTTAGAAAAAATCTCCCTATTGTTTAATTTTTTAAATTTATCATCACGAAATAATATGTTTTTTTTTCTATAGTTCATTTTTTTATAATACCATAATAGCCGATTAGGAATAAAAGCTAGTATTTTTGATTTTATATATTTTGAAACCATTTTAATTATGCTTCATTTAATAAATTAGAAAACTCTCTAAAACAATTTTCAACGCTGAAACTTTGAGCTCTTTTAAAAAGCGAACGTTGTTCAAAAAAAATTTCACCATTTAATATAGCTAATAATCCTTCAGATAATTTTGCAGCATTATTTACCGGTATTAGCTTACCATACTTACCATTTTTTAAAATTTCTTTTGGACCGCTTGGACAATCTGTTGAAACAATTTGTTTTTTTAAAGCCAGAGCTTCAACCAAAACTAACCCAAATCCTTCGTTGTCTGAAGATAAAACAAATATAGAAGAATTTTTAATTAGTGGGAATGGATTTGATTTGTGACCAAGAAGAAAAATTTCATCCATTAAATTTAAAGACTTTATTAGATCTATGATCTTTTGTCTTTCTGGACCTTCCCCAAGAATTACTAGCTTAACATCTTTCTTATCAACATTGCTCTTTAAAATTTTAAATGCATTAATTAAGTTGGGGTAATTTTTTTGCTTTGCCAATCGACCGACGGCAATGATATAATTATTACCGATTTTTAAAAAATCGTCACAAGCTTCCGTTGATTTGAAAATAATATCTGAATCAAAGGCAGGATTATAAATAGTTACAACCTTACTCGATGAGAAATTAAAATTAGCTATCAAATCATCCTTGACACCGTTAGAGACTGCAATGATTTTTTTTGAGAAAGAATAAAATACTTTAATTAATATTTTATTCAAAAACATAGAATTCGATATAGTTTTTTTAGAATGAATTGATAAGTTGTTATGCTCCCAAATCAGAAAACCTGACTTCGAATTAGAAATTTTATAAGCCAAACTAGATATAAGATTCATATAGTCGAGTGAAGATATAAAATAATCAGGCTTTTGAATTCTTAAATATTTTATA
>CALKMQ010000217.1 GCA_938092125.1 uncultured bacterium | reverse complement strand
TCTCGGACCATAAGCTAGTCTAGGGTGAATAAAAAACTCATATTCAGAGCCTTCATTCATTAATTGTATACCTTCTGTCCATCCTTTGATTACCCTATTCAATCTAGTAACGAATGGCTCCCCTTTTTCATAAGAGCTGTCGAAAATTGTACCGTCCACTAATTTTCCTTCATAATTGACTCTTACCTGGTCAGAAGCAGAGTCTGGAGATTTACCTTTACCTTCTCTTAATACTCGATATTGAAGCCCTGATTTTGTTTCTAATATATCTTTATTTTGATCTTTATTGTCCTTCAAGAAATTTTCTGCTTTTTCTAATGCTTTTTTAGATGCAGCTTGCTGTTTTTCTCGCATACGATTTTGCATTGTTTTAAAAAGTTGCTTTCTTTCATTTGTGGTTAAAAGATGTGTCCTTTTGTCATAACCATTTTTGAATCCTCCTAAAAAAACATCATAATTTATATCTATACCTTGAGTAATTAAGTTATCTCCAATATCAGCTCCGATAGAATAGCTTATTGAATCAACGCTATCAACTATGTTTATTGCGATATCTTGATTTCGGTTAACACCACTATTACTACAGGATGTGTAAAAAATTAAAAAAGTCATTAATATAAATGGATTCATGTAAAATTTATTCTGCATTGGGTTCTTTCTGTTAAGGAGTTTATTTATTTGATAATGAACTATTAATTATTTATTGTTATTGTTCAGAATTAGCATAAATAATCCTGCAAAAACTATAATAATGGCAAGCCAATCAATTAGACTTAAGCTGGAAAATAAAGCTACAATTAGGCGCAAAGCCAAGATTGCACATCCCCCTAAGATTAATATCCAAGGAAGCTTTTCGTTATAATCACTCATATTTTTATTTTATAAATTTATTATATGAAAAATTAGTATAAAAAAGTTAAAGAATGCGTAAAAATATAAATAAACTTAATTCAACCTTTTCAATCCAATCTTTTGAAGGCGGATATGATAAAAATTTTTCTTATATACTTACTTGCCTAAAGACATCAGAGTCAATAATTATTGATGCTAGCTTACACCCGAGTATTTTAAAACTTTCTCAAGAAAATAAACCATCAGCTATTTTCATAACACATTCGCATAATGATCATGTAAAATACATTAAAAATTTTGATGATTGCTTTCCCGGGATTCAAATAGTTGGCCACCCTGAATCAAAATTAAATACTAGTAAAAATAATTATATCCCTTCAATGCATAATTCTACTGTCAAAGTAGGAAAATTAAATATTAAAACATTGCACACTCCTGGACACTACTTTGATTCTATTTGCTTTTATTTAGAAAATATAATTTTTACTGGAGACACAATGTTTGTTGGAAGGACTGGCAGAACGATAAGCAATGGCAGCGATATTGAGGATTTATATAATTCAATTTATAAAACCCTACTTTCATTGCCTAAAAGTACAATTATCTATCCAGGTCATAACTATGGTGAAGTGCCAAGCATAAGCATTAGAAAAAATATTGAAATCAGCCCATTACTACAAGCCAGTGACAAAAATGACTTCCTAAACAAAATGAAGGATTATGAAAAAAACAGATAAGGTTTAAAACTATAATCCGACCATAAAATCAATTTTCGAATAGTCGAGACTAATTATTTAATTACTTTTCTGCGTCAAAATCTAAAGATATTGAATTAACGCAGTACCTTAATCCAGAAGGTTGAGGGCCATCATTAAATACATGACCTAAATGCCCCCCACAATTTTCACATGTAATTTCTATACGCTTCATGCCAAATGTGTTGTCCGCCGTCTCTTCAATTTTATCAGGCAAAGCTTCATAAAACGCAGGCCAACCGCATCCAGAATCATATTTTGTAACAGATGAAAATAATTCAGTACCGCAACCAGCGCATTTATACATGCCTTCTTTATCAAACTTATCATACTCACCCGTAAAAGGCTTTTCAGTTCCCTTTTCCCTTAATATATGAAATTCTTCTGGTGTTAATTTTTTTCCCCATTCCTGTTCAGTGATATTTTTATCTTTACCCTTTTTTAATTTCATTCCGTTTTCATCTAACCTTTCATTTAAAAGACTAATTAATTGATTTATATTATTAATATTATTTATTTCATTCCTAGAAATTATCTCATTTAACTCCGCGCCATTATGAAAAAGTATAGTTGGAAACTTCAAATTACTTAACTCTTTATCCAAAAAAGAGACTTTATTTTTATACGTAAATACCGATTTGATTGGTAACGAATTAATATAATCTGACCATCTTTTTTTTTTCGTAAATGTGTTATACGAGATTGCGCAAAGATTACATTCGTATGTTTCGGGACTGACTATTTTATGAGCAAAATCAATCATTTCATTGACTAACCCACTCTTTGCATTATAGATGAAAATTAATTTTTTATCCTCAAAAGAAAGAATTGTCGACGTGAATAAGAGCATTGATATAAATAATTTATAATTCATTTATCTATAGTAGTTTATTGTTGAAGAAATTGTCATTCCAATCGATAAGAAAAAAGCAGGACCAGTTATTTCATCCGGGATATTAAAGAATGCATTTATACTAAAAATGGCCCCAGTAACAATTGTCATCCAAAATATCATAACAAAAAGCACTTTTGGTGTTATTTTCATCTATTTAAAATTTTATTCTATAGATGAGTAGACCAAATTATTAAATAGTAATATGCCAAGAACACTATAATAGAAACAATTGCCATTCGAATTAAATATTTTTTCACGTTATTTTTTGAGGTAATAGTTAAAAATTTATTTTTGATAGAAAATTCAATTTTTATAATTATTTAATAATGATTAATAATAAACTAAAAACCTACAAACTAAAAAAAGAATTTTTATTCATTGATAGCCAAATTGAATAGACATGTCTAAGCGTCAATTATCAAAAATAAATTTGTTTTAAAATAAATTTTTATTACTACCTACAAGTTCGATTTAATTATCAAAATAGTCATAATGTTTGCCATCTGTTTGAACACCATTTAAATATTTTTCTTCTTTCTCAAGCTTTCCGTTTTCAAACCAGTAAATAAATTTCCCATTTTGCTTATCATTTTTGTATACTTCTTCTTGAGATTTTTGCCCATTTTCAAACCATTTAATTAGTTTCCCATGCTTTTTATCTTTTACATAGTTCTCAATCCGCTTCTTTGAACCATTTTCATGATAGTATGTCCATTTCCCATTTTTCTTCCCAAGCTTGTAATTACCCTCTTTAACTTTTCTTCCTTTTGGCCCCCACCAAACCCATAAACCATCTTTTTCATCTAATTTAAAACTTTTCATGGCAATCTTGATGCCATCGTCGTTCCATAATGTAGTTTTACCAAAAAGCTCTCCATCTTTCCACTGACTGTCTTCGATTTTTTTTCCTGCATTGTTGAAGCTCATCCATAAACCATGTTTTTGCCCTGCTCTGTAATTTCCTTCTTTAATTTTTTTCCCTTTTTGATCTAGCCATAGCCACAATCCATTTTCAACGCCCCTTTTCCAACTTTCTTCACGATTTTTATTACCAGTATTTTCGAAATAGTAGATTGACTTACCATCTTTTAAATCATTTTTATATGATATAACGCTTTCTTTTTTACCTTTTTCATTAAAATAATTCCAATTACCAACTTTTTTACCTTTCTTATAAAACTCCTCTTTCTCTTTTTTACTATTTGAGTACCAGGACGTCCATTTCCCTTCCCGTTTGTCATTAATGTATATTTCTTCTTTAGATTTATTACCATTCGTGTGGTAGTAACTAACTGAACCAGTTTTCTTTCCTTTTATATATCTTTCTGATTTTTTTTTATTGCCTTTATCATCGTAATAAATCCATTCTCCATTTTTTTGGTCCAACAAATATGATTCTTCTCTATCTGTCTTACCATCTTCATTCCAAAATGTCCAGCTACCATGCATTTTACCATTTTTTAATTCTCCAGTGAGTTTCCTTCCTTTATTTTTGTAGTTATCAAAAACTCTACCAGAAAATGGTTTTTTTGAACCATATACATACTTTACACCCTTTTTATCTATTAACTCTTTCCACATTACTCTTTTTTGTTGTGAAAAAAGTGAAGATATTGTTAGAGCAAGAATAATTACATTTCTTAAAGTAAAATTGTTCATTTGTATTCCTTGATTAAATACTAATTTCTAATGAAAGCCATTATTTTATCATTATTGATATAATAGAAGTTATAAGTGCCTATCGTTGTTAAGATAATTTTGTGGTTTTTTTGCATACTACTATTAAAAGCTATTTCCTCACCAAACTCCCACAATAGTGAACCTTTTGGATAGTGAATATCATCATTTTTAATTTTTTCTGGGTACTGAGTATACTCTAATTGCTTATCTGAAAAGAACTCCAAGGAGCCCTCCTCATATAGATTTGGCCATAGTCCTGCTATCATCCTAGCCTGTCCAATGAAGATACGATGTATAATGGCTTCACGGGATGTTAGATTATGTTTCAATAGCAATCTGTCAATCAAATGAATTTGTTGGGCAGTAGAAATAAGTAGTAGTCTTAAATGCTGCTTGTATGTGAGGTCATAATTTTTAGCAATGTTTCCGGAAAACACTGTACTAACTAATGAGACTTGATAAGTAAGTGCATTAGCTATTTCATCAATATTGGATTTTATTTTAAATAATTCCATATATGAAAATTGTTTTTAATTACAGTTATAATAACAAAAAAATTTACATCTAATTCAAATAGTTTAACACAATCTATAAAAATTTTATTTCCGATGAAATCGTTCTTTAATCATAAGGCCATCCTTATAAAATCTCTCGCTTATTTTTAAACCTTCATAAGACCAGGTGATCCATATGCCATCAATTTTTCCACCATCGAATGTAATCATTTTACTTTTGTTACCATTATTATGCCACCAAGTTTTTCTACTATTCAGTCCGTTGGCATCATATTCAACTTTATAACTAATGTTACCATTTTTATAATAAGAGGTGCTCTCTTTTAAAATAATTTTTGTTGATGTCTCTTTATAAGTATATATACTTTTTGGTATTCTGTTATCATAAAAATCATGAGCAAGCCTCAAATTATTTCCATGTAAAAAAGTTAAAATAAAAAGCACAATAAATTTATTCATTCTTGACCTCTATTTTTTTAGTTGATAATTTGAAAAATTAATACCGGGAATTATTACTTTATCATTTAATGCTTTTTTTAAACTAGGACTAAAGAGGCCAATCTTAATTGCTCCCATCCATGAGACACCATGATTGATCCTCTTCTTTTGCCAGTTCTTTTGTTTTATTTTTATATATTGCATTGAGACTTAATAAAACAAAAAACCCCTGGGAAATTCCAGGGGCTTTTTAATTTTATTTTATATAAGATTATTACTCAATTCGAATGTAACCTGCTTTTGGATGCCAAGTGAATATTTTGGATTCACCAAAAAACTTACACTTTGAGATAACAAATTCATATGTATTAGGTTTACCTTTACTAACTGCATAAGATACACTTCGCGTAGAAGCAAAACCAGTCTCTAATGATGGTTCATAGCCGGCAGTAAGCACTACTCTTTTTTCATCGAGAAGCTTCCTGGAGGCATTCCTTTCTAAAAGAAAGCCTTCTAAGTAATCTAAAGGTTTATTTGTGAGATTAGTTAATTGAACATTAACTACGATTCTTTTCTCATCAACATATCTAGGTGTCACTGTTATTTCAAAGGGTCTACCATCTTGGGAGAAGACGAACCCGATAAGCACAATGAAAGCAATTATTTGTGTACGCATGCTAGATATTATTAGAAATATTTAAAAATCAAAAGCGAAAGATTCAAATGATTGATTTTATTTTTTAGATACAAATCATTGAAAATAACATTATTTATATTCTGCAATTAATACTTTTATATCAGTGCTACCAATATTTTCAACCTGATGTCTAACTATATTATCTGAAAAAGAAACTGCCCCGTCAGGGAATGATCGCTCGCTAACAGAGCCATCTGCTCCTACTACTTTAACAGTGCCGCCATTAATAATATAAGCAGTGTTTGGACCATGCTCATGCACTTTATCACTTTTACCTGCAGCAAAAGAAGCTAAATATATTTTAATTTTTTCATCTTCATGTACTAAATCATAAATTTCTGGAGATACTTTTTGAGGCGCAAGGCTCTCATCAGTATTAAAAGATGGCATAAATCCTAATTTTTTGTGCTCAATTAAAATAATGTTAATTTCTTTTGAGCCAATATTTTTAACTTGATGACGGACACCTTTCTCATTATGCCCAGTAAATCCCCCAGGAATTTTTCTCTCATTTATTGTACCATCTGGCATTGTGACTTGAACTTTACCACCATCTAATAAGTGAAATGTAAATGGATAGTGATCATGCATTTTGTCGCTCTGCCCAGGCGCAAAACTAACTTTCATGACTTTTACTGTTTCATTATCTAATAAAACCTCATAGACATCAGGAGAGACCTCCTCCGGGAATAACATTTTTGGTTTCGATCCGGTACATGAAATAAAAACTAAACCTAAAATGACTAATAAATATTTATACATAAAACCTCTATTACTTATTTGAAATGTGATTTTAAAAAAACGAAAATTATTTAATCCCTTCCTAGATAATAATCATTTTAAAAATATTAATCTATACTTTTAATACAATCATCATTATCGTGCTTAACAGAATTAACTATTTTTGAAACTTTATGATATTGAATTCCGTCTATGGACACTTTATACGAGTTATTAAATTCTATATCACTATCTAAATAGGCTAAAATACTTGAATTATCTAGTATTAAAGGCATTCTATGATGAAGGTTTTTTAGATGACTAAAAGAGTTTTGTGTGACTATAGTGAATGAGTTTATATTACCACAACTAGTCCACAAGCCAGCTAGGGGCAAAACAGATTGATTTGAATGTATATACATGGGTTGCTTTCCATTTTGTGTATTTACCCACTCATAGTATCCACTAGCGACGACTATGCACCTATGACTTTTTACTAAACCTTTAAAACTAGGTTTATCAGTTAGAGTTTCCAAACGAGCATTAATTAAATTCGATGCATACTTTTTATCTTTTGACCATGAAGGAATCAAACCCCAATGCATATTTTCTAATTTCATACCGCTAGAATCAACCCTTAAAACCGGCGCAAGCTGAGTTGGGCAGATATTGTAACTAGGTTTAAATTTATTCGGTTCATCAAGCACAATTTCTGAACCAAAAAACTCAATTATTTCTTCCTTAGTGTTTTTGTTTACGTATCTACCACACACTTTGATTTCATGGCCAAGTTTTAAACAAAAAACCCCGCTTGGAGCGGGGCTTTAAAAATTAAATATGCAACACTAAATTGAATTATCTTTCGAATCTTTTTTGTCTTGAATTGATGCTTTGTAATATGTTTCGTTATTCAAAAAATTTACAATTTTCTTTGAATTAATTTTCTTATCATCATAAACAACTTCAGCTGTACCAGAGGCAAAATCTACCTTACAATCTTCAACGCCTTTAATATTTTGGACAACTTCAGATACTTTTCCTGCACAACTGTATGCGCACTTCATACCATCAATCTTTAAATTGACTTTGTTGCCTTCAGCGGACAAGAATGATAATAACGATATAGATAATAATAAGCTTTTCATAATTAACTCCTATAATTGAATAAATTTATTGTTCTCAGGCAGAACATGGCCAACATTATTTTTTAATCGATTGATAACTCTTCCGCAATCGGCAAGACAGGCTCAGGTTTATCCTTGTTTTTTTCATATTCATTTATAATGAAACCAAAAAGAATTACACCCGCTATATAAAAAGCTGCAGTGATCGAAAATATTTCATAATATTTGAAGTCTAGAAGTCTTAACCATTCAAATATTTTGGCACTAATGAACCATGAAGCGCTCCACAGACTTGAACTTAATGCACTAATTAATTCTTGGTTTTTTTTACCTACAAAGTTCATCATTAGCTCATTAGAAGCAGGGTGAGCCATATGCATTAAAGGTTGTCTCAAAATATAAGCTAAAATAGCTACAAATAAAGCATAGCTATGGTAGGCGTATAATTCTGTCAACGACATAATGATTAAAAATATTATAGCAAAACTTTGTACAACAACGATGGTTGCCCAATAACCATATTTTTTTCTCAGAGTTGGAACTAATAAAGAAAAAATAAAAACTAAGATAGCTGTGATACTACCTAGTAAACTAAAATTACTTGAACTTAGGCCAAAAACTGAATTAAAAAATAAATTAACAAATGGAATAGTTAATCCTGCTCCAATGGAAATAAGAATCAAAGGCGAAAGCGCTCTAAATATTATTTTCCAATCATAATTTTTATGTAATGAAAAAATACCACTTTTTTTTATCGGTTTCTCATCGCCACCTTCATCAATTTTCATTGCGAAATAATAAGATAATAATCCAATTATTGTAATGATCCATAAAATATTGTACTCAGAAAATGAAAAGTTATTATCAAATATTTCTAAATTAGAAATCCAATCAAGACCAGATATCATCAATCCTGAAAAAATCGTCGAAAGCGACCATGTCGATGCGCTTAAGGATAAAGCTTCGGTGCTATTCTTTTCAGATGTACTTCTAATAATAAATGGTAATGAACATACTCGCATTACCATCATACCTATGCCCCACAAGATGAATGCTAACTGAATTAAAGGTATTATAGACAATCTAATTGACTCGATAATCATTATACTAGTTAGAGGCACTGCTACTGAAGACAAAACAAAGAAAGGTTTTAATCTTTTCCCTCTAATATATATGCCTAATGGCAAGGCAAAGGTAAGCGCGCCAACAAATCGTAATGAATTAAAAGAAGCAATCTCAGGATCTGAGAAACCCTTCTTCCTTAAATAAATGTTAAGGATTAGGATAAACGCAACGTGAATAAGGCTTAAGCTAAATTCTAGAAAAAATAATAGATGTACATTTTTGGGAAGATCTTTATAACTAGAAAAAATTTTGAGAATAGAGGCTTTAATATTTATTCTTCTTTTAAAATTATTAATTACACTTAAAAAGCGTAGTTTAGTCTAATAATATAATCTCAAGACTGTTTCAGCTACACAACCGAACCGTTTTCTTCCTTCAACCTCAATACTTACTTCATTAACTAGCTCAATATTATTTCTTTTTGGAGTCAAATTAGTAATCTTTACTCTTCCTCTTATTTTTGAGCCTGACTTTACAGGATATGGAAAGCGAACTTGATTTAATCCACAATTAACAACCATTTTTAATCCGGGGTGAATACTTTCAAAATCAAAATTTTCTGTCAGTTTTGGAATTAGTGACAACGTCAAGAAACCATGGGCTATTGTTGATTTAAAGGGGGATTCAATCTTTGCTTTTTCGACGTCCGTGTGAATCCACTGATTGTCTCCTGTTAAATCCGCAAATCTATTTATTTGATCTTGATTTACCGTTTCCCATTGCCCCACTAATATCTCTTCTCCTACTCGATTTTTAATTTTATCAAATGCTTTTTTAGTGTTTTCATTTGAGATGGGCTCTTTTTTCTTAAAAATATTTGTTTTATCAATCGATGGTAGGTTAAGCATCCAAGGGTTGTTCAAAGTATTACTGATACTGGTATTTAGTTTTTGAGATAATGCTTTGAATTTTGGTTCAATCATGACACGATAACGATCAGTATTATCTTTTAAGTCTGCTCTTTTTTCTTTTATAAACTCAAATACATCAACCATCGTTACCTGTTTCCTAAAATAATCATCAATTAAGTTAAAAATTGTTTTCCTTAATCAAGAGCACTAAATAACCTTTTTTAGTATGTTTATTCAAAACATCATTTATATTAAATGCATATTTATCTTTTTAATTATTTAAATCGTTAAGATTACTCTTCATATCTAAAGTAACCCAAAATAGACTATTGATTTTTTTACCACCAGCCAAGAAATTTCCACCAGATAGAACCAATGCCTAGCCAGATG
>CALKMQ010000216.1 GCA_938092125.1 uncultured bacterium | reverse complement strand
CATTTGATTCAAGCAAAAATTGGCGCAGACCAAGATTTAAGCCGAGCAAAAGATTCAAATTCAGAAGTCTATGATTTTTTAGAATCTGTCTCAAAAAAGTATGGGATAGGTTTTTGGGAGCCTGGTGCTGGAATTATTCACCAAGTCGTTTTAGAAAATTATGCGTTCCCTGGTGGGATGATGATAGGTACTGATAGTCATACTGTTAATGCTGGTGGGCTAGGCATGGTCGCTATTGGTGTTGGTGGTGCTGATGCTGTAGATGTAATGGTCGGAATGCCTTGGGAACTTAAATTTCCAAAATTAATTGGCGTTCGATTGATAGGAAAAATGAGTGGGTGGACATCACCAAAAGATGTTATTTTAAAACTGGCCGGTTTACTAACTGTAAAGGGAGGGACTGGTTCTATTGTAGAATATTTTGGTGAGGGTGCTGATTCAATTTCTTGTACAGGAAAAGGAACAATCTGTAATATGGGTGCGGAAATTGGGGCGACAACTTCTATTTTCCCTTACGATACTAAAATGTCGAACTATCTTAAATCTACCTCCAGAACAGAACTCGCTGAACTTGCAGATAAAATCAAGCAATATCTTTCTGCTGATTCTGAAGTTTATAACTCTCCTGAGGATTTTTACGATGAGGTAATTGAAATAAATTTAAATAATCTTGAGCCTCATGTTAACGGTCCATTTACTCCGGATTTGGCCACTCCAATATCTAAACTAAGTGAAACAGCAAAATCTGAAGGTTGGCCTTTAAAGTTAGATGTCGGTTTAATTGGTTCATGCACTAACTCGTCTTATGAAGATTTGAGTAGAGCAGCTTCAATTGCGAAGCAAGCGGAAAATAAAAATATATCTGTTAAATCTGACTTCACAGTAACGCCTGGTTCAGAGCAAGTTCGATACACTATAGCTAGGGATGGTTATTTAGATGCTTTTATTAAAATTGGCGGTACTGTTCTAGCTAACGCGTGTGGACCTTGTATCGGTCAATGGGACAGAAAAGGAGCTGATAAAAATGAAAAAAACTCAATTATTACGTCATTTAATAGAAACTTCGCTAAAAGAGCTGACGGAAATCCCAATACTCATGGTTTTGTAGCTTCTCCAGAAATTGTTACTGCCATGGCAATTGCTGGAAATTTAAATTTTAATCCTCTCAAAGATAGTCTTTTAAGTGATGATGGTGTTGAAGTCTTTTTAGATGAACCATTTGGTGAAGAACTGCCAGCTGCTGGTTTTGATGTTGAGGATAATGGCTTTTTAGACCCATCTGAATTTGATGAGAATAATATAGAAATTAATATTGACCAGGATTCGAAGCGGTTGCAATTATTGCAGCCTTTTGAACCTTGGAACGGTAAAAATATAAACGGTGTAAAACTACTAATTAAAGCAAAGGGGAAATGCACAACAGATCATATTTCTATGGCGGGACCATGGCTTTTTTATCGAGGTCACTTAGATAATATATCAAACAATCTTCTCACTGGAGCAACCAACTATTTTAATAATGAAACAAATTCTGTGAAAAATCAAATTAGTGATAAATATGAAGAGGTACCTGTTTCAGCTAGATACTATAAATCCAAAAATATCGGTTCCATTGTTGTGGGAGATGAAAACTATGGAGAAGGCTCTTCAAGGGAGCACGCTGCAATGGAGCCCAGGCATCTAGGAGTAATAGCTGTTTTAGTGAAGTCATTTGCTCGAATCCATGAAACAAATTTGAAGAAGCAAGGAATGCTTGCATTAACATTTGCCAATAAACTAGACTACGATAAAATTCAAGAGGATGACTCTTTTAATTTTATTGATTTAGATTTATTTCAACCTGGGAGACAATTACAAGTTGAGTTGGTTCATAAAAATAGCTCAGAAATTATTTTATGTAATCATACTTTTAATGAAACTCAGATTGAATGGTTTAAGGCGGGTTCTGCATTAAACTTGATTCGTTCTCAACAATCAATCTCCTAAACGATGAGTTTAAAAATGAAAGTAATTGTTTCTGACCCTATTTCTGATGAAGGTTTAGATATTTTCAAACAAAACAATATTGAAATTGTCGATGCTACAGACATTGAAATCGATGAAAATTACGAGCACATAGAATCGGCAAATGGGTGGGTGATAAGAAGTGGTACTACCCTTGACGCAAGCATTATTAAAATAGCAGATTCGTTATCAGTTATTGGCAGAGCTGGAGTCGGTATCGACAACGTTGATATTTCTGCTGCGACTAGAAAAGGTGTCGTAGTAATGAATACTCCCGATGCCAATACCATCAGCGCAGCTGAACACACATTGGCTTTATTATTATCACTATCGAGGAATATAAGTATGGGTCATCATTCTTTGTTAGCCGGTAATTGGGACAGGCACAAGTTTGTTGGCTCAGAAATTAGAAATAAAACCTTAGGAATAGTAGGCTTAGGCAAGATAGGACGGGAGGTAATGCAACGAGCTCAAGGATTTGGCATGAAAATAATCGGCTATGATCCTTATATTAAAGAAGACATGTTTCGAGCTGATGAAATTAAATTGCTTGAATTAGATGAATTAATTGAAAAATCAGATTTTATTACTGTGCACATTCCTTTGACGACAAATACT
>CALKMQ010000215.1 GCA_938092125.1 uncultured bacterium | reverse complement strand
TAGTATTGAATCTGCAACCTTGACAAAGGTTAATAGCGAAAATCTCCCTACCTCTAGAGTACAGCTTCTAACTTGAATATATAATACATAAGAAAACAAGGCAAATTTAAAATGCTTAATTATTAAAATTTTAAATCACTTAAAAGTTCAAGTTTTACTTTCCTGGAAGGGCAGAAATTAATAATCGATTTAATAAAAACCTTTTTTTAACAGATCAAGAGAAATTTAACTATTTAATTTTTCCATTAATGATGACAGTTGTTTATCAGTCCAGTTAGTTATTTGTGGGTTTGATTTTATATCCGTTAAGGCTCTCTCAATAATTTGATCGTTAAATTTTAGCCCAAGCTTTTTTAAACAATGATTTAGAGCGGTTTTTCCTGAAAACTTATCAATGACGAAAGTATGCTCTCTATTAATCTTATTTGGGCGAATTGGTTCGTAGGTTGAAGGGTTATTTAGTACTGAAGCAACATGCAACCCTCCGTTGTGAGTAAATGCATTTTTCCCAGTTATTGGCATAATATCATTACGGCTAACGTTAGTTACGTTTTTAACATACTGAGATATTTCGTTCAGTAACTTAAAGTTCCATCCATTTTTTACTTTTAGCAATTCATTTAAAGACATTGTAATCTCCGCAAGGGAGCTAATACCACACCTTTCACCTAACCCATTTACAGAAACGTCGACGCACGTAGCGCCAGATTGGATAGCTTGCAAAGCATTTGAGGTAGCTAAGCCAAAATCATTGTGAAAATGAGCATGAATTGGAATATTTAGATTTTTAACAAAAAAACTGACTATCTGTGAAACTTTTTCAGGATATAATATTCCAACTGTATCTGCTATACTAAATCTATCTGCACCAGCATTTTCAGCAACTCGAGCAACATTTAATAAAAATTCTCTATCCGTCCTTGATGCGTCTTCAGCAGTAAAACGTACTTTTAATCCGTTATCCTTTGCATATTTAATTCCATCTTTTATCATTTCTAAACATTTTTTCTCATCAATTTTATACTTATCGAATAAATAGCTTTGTGATGTCCCAAAAAAGATACCAACCCATGACATTTTGAGATCTAAGGCTTGTTCAATATCTACTTTTTTCAACCTACAATGAGCAACAGTTTTAGCATTTATAGAAAGCTTATTTATTTCATTAATAGATTTATAAATATCAGCAGATACGGCTGGATGCCCGACTTCGATAAAATCAACGCCGAAAGCATCTAACATTTTTACAATTTCAAGTTTCTGAACTATGGTAAAAGAAACGCCAGGCGTTTGCTCACCTTCCCTTAAAGTGGTATCTAAAATTTGTATATTTTTTTTAATCATTAAAACTTTGTTAAACGTATAGTCATAGAAAAAGAAAAATTTTGATGCCCGGGCAATATAAAACTAGGAGTTAAATAAATCGAAAATCATATCTTCTTAAAATATTTTCTGCTTTCATTCATTACCTTTGGCGCCAATAATATTGTTGCTATCATGGTCGGAATCACCATTAGAGCAAAAGCACTATCCATAAAATTAATAGCAATATCTATTGAAATTGTAGAGGCAACAATAATCATCAACACATAAAATATATTGTAAGCCTGTTTCCATTTTGTTCCAAAAAGATAAGAGGTACATTTCCTTCCATAATATGAGTAACCGAACATTGTCGACAAAGAAAAAGTAACCACTGCAATCATTATTAGAATTTTTCCAAAAACACCAAGTTGATTTTCAAAAGCAGCAACCGTCATAGAGACGCCATTTAAATCCTGAGTATAAACACCGCTTAATAAAATAACCAACGCAGTAATTGAACACACTATTATTGTATCAATTAAGGGTCCCAACATTGCGACCAAACCTTCCCGAACTGGTTCTTTAGTTTTTGCTGCACCATGAGCCATGGTTTCAGTACCAGAGCCTGCTTCATTTGAAAATAAGCCTCTGCGAACACCTATACTTATCATAGAGCCTATAGCTCCTCCAGCTACAGCATTACCACTAAAAGCATCGGTCACTATAAGAGAAATTATTCCTGGAACGAGTTGAAAATTCTTGCCGATAACAATGATAGCAGCAATTAAATAAATACCCACCATTACAGGCACCATTCGTGAAGCCACTAATGCAATTCTTTTAATACCACCAAAGATAACAATAGAAACTATAGTTGCTACGATAAATCCAGTAATTAAGTCTCCGAAAAAAATATTATTTTGAAATACGCCTGTAGAATTATATAAATACTCTCTTACAATCTGAGAAAGTTGGTTTGCTTGAAAAAATATTGTACAACCAATCATTCCTGACAAACTAAACATTATAGCTAAAGGTTTATAATTTTTACCTAGACCTTGCTCGATATAATACATCACTCCCCCCTGAACCTCACCCTTGTCATCAACACCACGATACATTATCGAAAGCGTACAAGAGAAAAATTTTGTACTCATACCTAAAACTGCAGTGCACCACATCCAAAAAATAGAACCTGGGCCACCAGTGTGAATAGCAACAGCGACACCAGCAATATTCCCCATTCCAACAGTGCTTGATAATGCGCTAGATAAGGCTTGAAAATGAGTAATTTGGCCAGGGTCATCCTCTGAATCATACTTCCCAAGTAATATGTCTAAAGCATGGGAAAGATACCTAAATGGAGTCAACTTTGAAATAATACTAAAATAAATCCCCCCTCCTAATAATAATAAAACTAGAGGGGTTCCCCATAATGCATTAGCGGCAGAAGCCATAAAATTATTTATAATGTCATATAAATTCATTCTCGAACCTATTTTTTTATTGCTTCATTATCATCAAATTAGATTGTTATTACAAGCAAATTTATGTTACAGAAGTTAGATAAATACTTATTCTCTCAATTTTTTAGTATCCTAGGACTTTCTCTAATGGGTTTCTTAGCTATTTTTCTAGTTGTAGACCTTATTGAAAATTTAGACCGTTTCATTGATAATGACGTCCCAACAAAAATAATAATTAACTATTACATTTATACCATACCCTGGTTTATCAGCATTGCTCTTCCAATGTCTATGCTTATATCTACTGTTTTTGGTGTTGGAATGATTGTAAAACGGAACGAGTGGACAGCGATGAAATCATCTGGCATAAGCCTATATAGATTAGCAACCCCACTATTAATTGCGGGATTGACAGTAAGCGTACTTTCATTTATTTTAGATAACAAACTAGTATCATGGGGTAATAAGAAACGATACACAATAGATCGTGATTACGTAAAAAAGAAATCTAGACATAAAGTAAAGAGTAATCTTAAAAATATTTTTTTACAGAAAGATATGACTATTCACATTGGAATGGAAAAATACAATGTAAAAACAATGACAGGTAATACTTTAACTTGGGTTGATCTTGGATCAGATATAATTAAACAAAGAATTGATGCGAAAAAAATTAAATTTGATAAAAAAACTGAATTTTGGATACTTTCAAACTATTCAATAAGAGGTTTTGAAAATGGAATTGAAAGCAATGTTAATTTTTCTGAAAATGATACACTAATTGACCTTGGTTTCAATCCAGAGGATATTAATAAACAAGCTCGCTCGCCTGATGAATTAGATTACTATGAATTGACATCTAGGATTATCGATTTAAAAGATAATGGTGTTAAAACCTTAAAATGGGAAGTTACTAGATATTTAAAGGTCTCTTTTGCGCTCACAAACTTTATCGTTGTACTATGTGGAATTCCACTCGTTGTTTTTAGAGAAAAAAACAGTCTATCTTTTGGAATAGGGATGAGTGTTTTTGTGATATTTGGCTATTATGCTTTCATCAAATTTGGCCAATCGATGGGGTTTAAAGGACAATTAGAACCACTATTATCAGCTTGGTTAGGTAATATTATCTTTTTAATTGGCGGTATTATTCTACTTTTGAAGGCAAGGAAGTAGATTTTACAGAAGATTCTTTTTCCTTTTTAGATCGTTTTTTCTTCAATTTATTGAAAAACCCTCTAAGGCCTTTATCAGAATTACTTTTTTCTTTATCTGTCTTCCACCCACCAAAAGAAGTGAGTGTTATCCCAGTAGAAAGATTGAATCCCTTCATTGTATGAAGCCATGTCCCATTTCGAAAAGCAAAGCCAAAATCCCATATTAATGGGCCTTTCCTATATCCAAAACCCATCGATAATTCTTTTAAATCTGCACCAGCCCAAGAATAACCAATTCTTAAAGGGAATGATTCCATTTTCGTCCATTCTAAACCAACAGACCATCTCCATTTAGCCCTAGCGTAGTATTTATCTTGAAAACCTGCAACTAAATCAGATGCTACAATATAAGTTGGCATTTTTTTTGAAAATCCAAATCTAAACAATGCTGGGTAACGAGTTTCAAATATTCTAGGGTCTCCATTTTCTAAAGTATCTTTAATAAATTCAGTCTTATTCGTAAATAAGGAGTCTTGACTTAAATTATCCGCTCTTAATGTATCAATAGAATAAGTATATAATATAGCTTCATCATCTTGAACCGTTCGACCACCCCATTTAAAAGGGTAAAACCCTGCAAAAAGATCAGGATATTTTTCTAAAAAGTCTTTCATACCTGATGGTTTATTCCATTCAATAGTACCTGTGACATTGATCATTGATGCTCCAAATGTCCACCCATTAATTTCTTTTGTAACTACGCCTAAATCTAATCCGAATCCCTTACCGCCTATACCTTGACGAATGAGATATTTACCACCACCATATAAACCGATATCAGATGTTATTAAGTTTGCTGAGCTAGAGTCTGGGTCTATGCCCATATAGAAAAGGCCTTGTAAGTACTTTAAAGTCACTCCAAAAGATAATGATTCAAAAGGGATTCCGAATGTATAGCCAAACTCATTAACACCAAGAATTTCAAGATTCAATGTCATATCTAAATCAGGCTTTCCACCATTGCCATAAAACACTAATTCTAATAGCCCTAGTGGAATTTTAAAATTATTTAAAATAACAAGGTTACTTGTGAATGCCGTGTTTCCTTTTGAATAGTTTAAAAACGGAATTGGCAAGTGTCTGTCTTGAAAAAAAGAGACCCCCCCACCATCTTCAAAATTTTCAAAAAGATCATCTTTTTCTTTATTATTTAGCGTATCTCCACTAAACTGGGCGACATTTTCAATAGAGAAAAAATTACCTAAGAAACCTCTATCAGACTGATACATCTGAAGCATAAATGGCTTATCATGCGCTCTTGTAATTAGAGCAGGATTATAACCGACACAAAATATTCCTTCTGCGATAGTAGTATAAGCACCGGAAAGCCCGACAACTCTTGGGTCTCGCTTAGTCTGAGCATTTATTTGAATAAACAAAACAAGAATTATACTTATGATTAACCGACTCATTTTCTACTCTCAATTCTTTGAGTATTGCGCGGTCCTATAAAATATCTACTGTTAGATGAAACTGATTGTAACGTACTTGGATTTTTTGTTTTTATGTACCAGCCATTTATATCTCGAGCTTTAACATATTGCTCAGTTTTCTCATCTAAAACTACATTTTCGTTACTAACTATTCTTATGCGAACAGAATCATCTTCAGCAAATCCGGTAAGATCCCACTCAAATGAATTAAGACCTGCAATACTTGCTACATCCTCAGCGATTAATCCGCCATTCAAACCAGTCCAGTATCCCTCAGCGAAAGCGTTTAGATTAGAATCAGATGAAGTAGAATAGTATATATCAACCGCTGAGATATCATCTCCATAGGCACGCCATTGTATATTATATTTTTGATTAGTAAAAAGAGTTTGTCCACCATTTGGGTAAACAATAACTAGTTCTGAATTTGCAGTGGCAAATGCTCCCGAACTGCTTACTTTAAAAGTGATGAATGATCCCACCTCAAGGTAATCATCAATAGATAAAAACACCATTTCCGAATCAGTACTATTTATCTGAAATCTTGGCATCACATAATGATTTCCATAATCTGTAATTAATCTCACTCTATTAGTGTCAAGTCCTGTTAAGTAAGAAGAATTTCCAGGTTCCGCAACCATACCTTCTGGAAAGCCAAGTGAATCCTCGTCCTCCTCAGTGTAAAGTCTGTTTGGATTGGGTAATATAAATTTAAACAAAGTATCAACGTAACTAATAACCGTATCGATACCACTTCCATTTGACCTAACGATATAAGGAATACCATCAATACATTCATTAAAATCTGTCATCACATCATATATGTAGATATTTCCTTTACTCGGAGCCATATCTTCACACTTATTTAATATATAAACATTATCGGTTAATGACCAGCCCTGGTTTAAGGCCATTGTGTCCCTAAAAGCGAGTAGCATCTCAGGAGTATTATTTGTTGGAAAAAACTCGCTATTTGAAAGCAGCATCGATAATTCTGCACCAATAGGCATCGCGTTTGTAACGTCAAAATTTAATTCAGCACTAATTAAAGAGTTTCTTATTTTGTTTCTAGTCTCATAGTCCATCTCTTCAATAACTGTTGGTTGCGATAAGAAAACCATCTCATCCAATATTAATGAAAAGGGTGCTACTAACCTAAACCCGCCCCCTATTCCTGCACCCGCAACAATAGTACCTCTTCCATCAATCCTTGCAGCAGCATCAATAGTAAGCTTAGTTGGATTAGATGCCATTAAATCAATAATTGTTCCTTGATTTGCTGCTGGAGCTACAATCGTATCAAATGAAGCTACACTATCAGTCGTCCGATCAAATATTTGAATCTGTGTACCAAAACGGTTTAATTCTATTACAGTCATCGATGTGTCTAGATCTGTTGGTGGATAACCAATAGTATCAATATTAAAACTCATTCTTGTCGTATCACCAAAAACATCCACTCCAGTAAAATCCATATTCATTCTCACAGGAAGCTTTATTTGGCTTTTCATTATTAGCGCTAAACGAACATCAGCTAGTGTTGCACCTTTAAAACCCTGAGGCATCTCTTGATCTTGAGGAACTGATGGAAAACCCTGAACTATATTAGCTTCTAATTCTTTGAATACTAAAGATCCAAATCTAACTGTCAAACCTAGACCACCAAGACTAGAGCCATCTAATGGAATAGTAACTTTTTGCGTAGGTATGCTCACTTCTAAATCTAAATCTAATTTATCAATAGCAGAGTCAGGGTTTGCAGCCCTCATCGTGTCTCCTTTGAGACTAATATCAAAATTATAGGTCTCTCCAGGAGTTAAAATTTGATCAATTTTGACTGGTAAATTTCCTTGAGGTACAAAAAAGTTTTTATAATCCATTAAAAATTTTATATTAAATGGAAATGTGTTAGTCAAGTTTAAAACTTGAAGTCTATTAGATGTAAAAGGAACATTATCTGAGGACAGCACTGTTCTGTACAACTCTAAGCTCGTTGATGATCCATCATCGTTTTCTGTTGCACCAAAAGGAATTTCAGGCTTTGGAACTTCTAAACCGACTGAATCAATAGAGACATCCATACTCTCTACACCCCCTAGGCTAAATTGAACACTAAAATCAATATACAAAGAATCACTAGGAGCATTGCCACTTATGTCATTTGGAGGATATAAGGTAACAAATGAGCCTGGCGGAGCATAATCAAGTTGAAACCCTGCTGTTATTTGTAAAAGCTGTGCTAATCCTTCTCCACCTAAATCTTTTGTCTCATCAAGGAAATTACCAATCGCTATCGAAGAAGTTGAATGATTTACAACAGTATCGTCTAGCGCCTCTGTTCCAGTTACTAATCTAGAAAAGGGAGAGGAAATATCTGTTGGTATTCCTCTGTTAACAATTTTTGTTGCATAAGAGCTATTATCACTCGAACTAATATTTATTGTATCAATACTACTTATAAACTGAGGATCTGAATCAGGCAAAAGAGAATTAAGGCCAAGGTTTACAGGTGCTTGACTATTGATTGCCCCAAAAAGAGAATCTAAAATATTATTTGCTGGTCCAGCAATAGAAGCGTTATAAAAATCAGCAGAAAATGTTTTTACAGAGTCTATTGGAAATGAAAATGGAGTACCAGTATAGTTTACGCCTTCAAATGGAACCTCCAAGGTATCTGTTTGAAACCCTACAACGGTAAAACCATCATCTCCAAATATAGGAATTGGATTACCATCAGAGTCTAATGCAGGTATTAATGTAATTGCCGTGTCAAGATATAGTAATTGATCATAAACAACTAAAGGAATTTTAAAAGCCAAGGGCGGGATTGCAGGTAGAGCTAGACTACTTGCATCAACGCCTGGTATTTCAGTAGCAGGAATAGCCGTCTCTAAATACCCACCTTCAAAATCAATTTTTAAATTTTCTGGATCTAAGGATGTAAATGGGAAATCAGCCTCATAAACGATCTGAAATCCCATGGAGTCGGAGGTTGGAAAAATGTTATAATCAGGATTTGAAAGATCTCCCATTTCATATCTTTTCTGTACTAAAGGTATCTTTATGTCTAAAAACCACGTGGGCATTTCAAATTTTTCTGGAATATCAAAATCGCATGCAGGAAGCGTAAGCAGGAGTAATACTCCAAGAGCTTGCAATTTACCTATTTTCCACTTAGTGGGATTTTTCCTCAGATTTTTCTTCAAAACTATAGTTAGTTAATTAGACTACCGCTCTAGAATTTGTAGAATTATTATAAGACATGCAAAACGAAAAAACCCCACAAAAAATGTGGGGTTTTCATACTTCTGCGACTAATTTATATTAGTATCTGTAATGCCTTGGCTTGAAAGGTCCCTCTTTCGGTACTCCTATATATTGAGCTTGTTCATCGGAAAGTTCAGTCAGTTTAACACCTAGAGCATCAAGATGCAATCTAGCAACTTCTTCATCTAACTCTTTTGGAAGCATGTAGACACCCACTTCGGGAGCATCTTTGGCTAGAGCAATTTGGGCCATCACTTGGTTTGTAAAAGAATTAGACATAACAAAGCTAGGATGGCCAGTTGCGCAACCAAGGTTCATTAATCTTCCTTCAGCTAACATAAATATTTGATGTCCATCTTCAAATGTGTAACGATCAAGTTGAGGCTTTATATTTTCTTTTTCAACCTTCTTATCTTCGTTAACTGCGTTTACTTGGATTTCATTATCAAAGTGACCAATATTACAAACGACTGCTTGATCTCTCATATTATACATATGCTCTTTAGTAATTATATCTTTATTCCCAGTTGCGGTTACAAAAATATGCACCTGATCAATCACATCCTCTATCCTTGTGACTTCATATCCCTCCATTGCTGCTTGCAGGGCACAGATGGGATCAACTTCAGAAACTAAAACTCTAGCGCCATAACCTCGAAGAGATTGAGCTGAACCTTTACCTGTATCACCGTATCCACACACTAAGACAGTCTTACCTGCAACCATAATATCTAAGGATCTTTTAAGGCCATCAGCAAGAGATTCACGGCAGCCATAGACATTATCAAATTTAGATTTTGTAACTGAATCATTCACATTGTAAGCAGGAAATAATAAATGACCATCTTTATCCATTTGTACTAATCTGTGTACCCCCGTAGTTGTTTCTTCAGAAACACCAATGATATTCTTAGCGACACTTCTCCAATGAGATGGACTCTTTTCAAGAACTTCCCTTATGAGTTTCTCAACAACTATTTCCTCTTCAATTTTTGTTGTCACCTCAGGAACATAATTATTTTTTTCATAGAATTCTTCAAGAGCATAACCTTTGTGAATTAACATAGTTGCGTCACCACCATCATCCACAATTAAGTCTGGGCCTGATCCATCTGACCACGTCAGTGCTTGCATTGTACACCACCAGTATTCTTCTAAGGATTCACCTTTCCATGCGAAAACAGGTACACCAATATCCGCAATTGCAGCAGCAGCATGATCCTGAGTTGAGAAGATATTACAACTCGCCCATCTAACATCAGCACCTAACTCAACCAATGTTTCGATTAAGACCGCAGTTTCTATAGTCATGTGAAGAGATCCTGTAATTTTTTTACCCTTCAATGGTTTGTCAGAACCATATTTTTTCCTTGTAGCTACCAAGCCTGGCATCTCTTTTTCTGAAATCTCAATTGCATTTCTGCCATCTTGAGCCAATGATATATCTTTAATTTTATATGGTAGTAAGTCAACCAAACTATCAATTATTGTATTAGACATAATTATTTCCTTTATAAGTTTGCAGCTAGTTTAAGCTTATCAACTAAATTAATTTGTTCCCATGTAAAACTGTCACCATTCCGACCAAAATGTCCATAGGAAGATGTAACATAATATCTAGGTTTTTTTAGATCTAAATGTTTGACAATCTCTCCCGGTCTAAG
>CALKMQ010000214.1 GCA_938092125.1 uncultured bacterium | reverse complement strand
GTAAATAGTCAGTACATGCATATCTTGCATTTCAAGATGATTACAAATGATTCAATGCATATCGATGATTTAAAGGACAAATTGAGCAAAAACCCTCTTGTAGCAATGACTAACAAAAATATGACCAGTTCTGTATTTTCTTTTGGCAGAGACCATGGACATTACGGTCGGATATTAAATCAAACAGTCATTGTCGAACAGTCTTTGAACATAAAGAATGGAAATGAAATTACAGGGTTTTGTTTTACACCTCAAGATGGAAACTCAATATTAAGCAGTATCTCCGCAACAGAATGGTTTCTATATCCTCATTCATATGAGGACAAGATTCAATGTCTGTCTGATTTATTTTTTAATAATATTTAATAGCTATTCTGTGAGGCTTTTAATTGGTTAGCTCACCAATACCAAATCCCGATGTTTTTCAAGATAAAGATTTTTTAGTTTTTAATAAATGTTTTAAAAATATTTTCAAAGGAAAAGAGAATGTAAAAATTTTAGTGTCTTTATCCGGTGGTAGCGATTCTGTTCTTCTCTTGTATTTAATGTTGAGATTTTTTCAAAGCAATAATCAAAATATTACTGCAGCTCATATCAATCATAATCTTCGAACTAATAGTGTTGATGATCAAAAATTCATTACTGAATTGGGTAAAGTTTTAAAAGTAGAAACCATTATTAGACAATTAAACCCAAGCGATAAGACTAAAAAAGAGAGTATTGAATCGTGGGCAAGAGAGGGCAGATATAAAATCTTAAATGAACTTGCCATAGAAACGGAAAGTGATTTTATCGTCACAGGGCATCATAAGAATGACCAAGTAGAAACGATATTAAAAAATTTATCTGAACAAGCTGGTTTATATGGATTAGGTGGGATGAAAGTTGAGTATAAAAATATTATAAGACCTCTTTTATCATTTTCAAAAAATAAATTAAATAAGATGATTGATAAATATAACATTCCATATATTGAGGATTCATCCAATGATAATCTAAACTTTAAACGAAATTTTATACGAAAACAAATTATAAAACCATGGGAACGACATGATAATGAGTTAGTAAAATCAATTGCTATTTCTGGTTCTAATTTTCAAGAATATCAAGATACCTTACAATTTTTTATAAATGATTTCATTTCAATAAATATCTCACAAATTAAGGAAGGTTATTTTGCAATTAGTAAGAACGCATTTAGTAAGTTACCATTAATTGCTAGAATCCTAGTTCTTCAAAACCTAACAACTACATTAGGGCGGTTAAGAAAATATGATTTTGAAGATATTAAAAATTTTTTAGTTAATAAAAAAATCGGGAATATTTATAAATCAAGATTTAGATGGGTTCTATTAAATGATAGAGTTCAATATTTGCTTCAAATAAACCAAGCTAATATAAAAAAGACTAAAACACGTATCTACGAACAAAAAAAAATAAATTACAATGAATATGAATATATTTTTAAAAGAGTTGATAAAACCTCAAAATTTTCATTTGATCCTAATATAGAATTATTCGATTTAGATAAAATAAAGAATCGAAAATTATATTTAAGACTTTGGCGAAGTGGTGATAATTTTAGCCCCCTTGGTATGCTAGGTAATCAAAAAGTAAGTGATTATTTAGTTAATAAAAAAGTAAATCAGTTTGAAAAATGGAATCAAGTTGTTTTATTAGCAGGAGAAAAAATTATATGGTTGTGTGGACACAGAATAGATAATTCAGTGAAAGTTAGTAATTCGTCAAAACATGTAGTAGAGATAAAAAGGGTGGCACAATCGAATCCTCAATTATAAGTCAAGATAAAAACTTTGAAGTCTTTATTTCTAAGGAAAATATCGCGGAAAGAGTGAGCGAAATTTCCTTGCAAATTTCAGAGAATTTTCATGACACCAGTCCTGTTATCATTTGTATTTTGAATGGTGCTTTCATTTTTACAGCAGATATAATTAGGGAACTAGACATTGATTGTGAGGTTGATTTTATTAAAATCTCTAGCTATGAAGGTATGAATTCAACAGGTTCCATAAAAATGATTAAGGATATTAGTACTGATATTAAAAATAGGCGAGTTATTATTGTTGAAGATATTATTGACTCAGGTTTATCCATTAAATTTTTATATGAACACATAATAAAATATGAACCAGAAGATATTACAATAGTTTCACTCTTAGCAAAAACGAACAATTATAAGTTAAATTTTAATATTGATATTATAGGGTTTGAAATATCATCAGAGTTTGTAGTAGGCTATGGCCTCGATTTTAACCAACGATTTAGAAACTTGGAGTCAATTTTTAAGTTGAATTCACCTTCTGGGTGATTTAATATTTTGCTCTTTTGCCGTGGAGGACTGTACGCGGGAATATCTCGCTTGTGTTGGAAGATCACGGGATCAAAGCTGCGGCGCGTGACGCGATCATTGCGGATGTGCTGGGGCGCACGCGGCTTGGCGACTTTGCTGACGCTTTGCCACGCCAGCTGTCCGGCGGGATGAAGCAGCGGGTTGCGATAGCGCGTGCGCTGGCGGTGAAGCCTGCCGTGATGCTACTGGATGAGCCGCTTTCGGCGCTGGATGCGCAGACGCGTGAATTGCTTATGGACGA
>CALKMQ010000213.1 GCA_938092125.1 uncultured bacterium | reverse complement strand
AACCAGAAAAGCAGCCCAAGCTGGATTATAAAAAGTAGAGAAGCCATGGTCCTTTTCCGCTGTAAATGCACCGCCCATTGCAATAGACCTTGCGGTAATACCAACTCTTAAAAAACTGCCTGATAATCCCGCATAATCCTGTGACAATGAAAATGAGAAAATAAATATAATATGAATTAAATATTTTTTCATTTTACAACTATTAATTTCGTCCAATTATCACCAGGAGATTGATTTCTTGATTTCGAATAATTAATTCGAATAAAATAAACTCCGTTTGCTACGTGATTACCTGACAAATCTCTACCATCCCACTTAATCGCACCGTAGTAAGAATTGAGGTTATACGTTTTTGAGTGAACTTTTTCCATAGCAAAATTAAAAATATCTATTTTAACCTCTTTATTAACAATGTTTCCAACGTGGAATCGAACGTAACCATCACTATCTAGCATATTATGAGTAAGAGGAGAAAAAGGATTAGGATAAGCATATACTTGCTCAAAATCATGGTCAGCTTGGAAAATTTTCCAATCATCACCTTGAGTATTTAGAGATAAAGCTACACCGTCTGGAGTTCCAACCCAAAGTTTGGGTATTGAATCCCTACTATCAATTTTTGCGGCATAGACACTATTTGTAAGAATTTGTCTTTGGTTTAATAGACTTTTTTCGATTGCTGGGTCGAACTTAGCCCAATTTTCGCCATCTAAACTCTTCCAAAGACCAGAAGAAGTGGATACAAAAACTAAAGAATCTTCTGCATCAATATTATATACCCTCTCTCCAAGCAAGGCTGTTTTCCAAGAGTCACCATCATCTCTTGAATAACTCAAGCCTTGATTTTCGCCACTTTCACCTGTACCGACAGTTGCTGCCCAAATTGTGGTCTGATTATTCCATATTTGTTTTCCCAAGGCAACAACAAAGTTGCCTGAAATTCCGCTTGAAGGGTATTTGTAATGGTCCCATTCTATACAGCTTAAAATTTCATATTCATTCTCCGATATCTGAACTATTTCTTCAACAATTCTACCTTTATTGAGACCGTTTGCAGTTCCTACCCATACTCTATTATCGTAAGCTAAGACTGAAAAAGCTTTATGATTGTGATTCCCTCCATCAGCAGGGTCGCGCGGATTTAAGTAGTAATTTTTAAGAACAGGAATAGGATCTCCTGTTATTTTTGATAAAGTATCTACATAAGCGCTATCCTGACAAGTGGATAATTGTGATTGCCAATCCATAGGCATTGGAATATTTTGAGGCTTTCTTAGATTGATTGATAAGTCGTACCTGCGAAGACCCCCAGCCCAGCTAGCAACATATAAATATTTACCTGAAATTGAAGCATCATAGGTGACATTTGCTTGCGGGACAGTGACAGGTAATTGCCAAAAATAACCTTCACCAAAAGGAACTTCTATATCTAAATCACTATCCACTGGCTGAGGAAGAAACTGCCACTCAATAGCCTTAGTGGCTTTTGTTATGCTGAGTCTAACTGTCTCACCATTTAAAAAGCCATCATCATTTATTGAACTATAATTTATTGTACCAGGCTGAATAATCAATTGAACCTGAGTTGTACTATACTCTGTTATTGATTGGACAGTAAAACTTAATGTTTTTGATAAATCAGAATTAGTGATTTTAATAATAGTATTAGCTTTTACACTATCTGAGACTGTTGACTTCACCGCTTCTGTCAATGGGCTTAAAACAATAAAAGTGCCTGAGTAGCCAGTTCCTATTTCATACTCACTATCAAATCCAAAATAAACACCATTAAGGGTATCAACAGCGAGACTATCCCATAAAAAATCAAAAGACATTATTTCAGTTGGCTCTGTTTCATACCAGGAGCCAGCCTTAGAAGCTATTGCAAGACCTAGTCCTAGGGGTGTATTGTTATCATCACCTGCAAATGCAACTAAAAGAGTATCATTTGATGCTGCAATTGCTGAAACCCCGCCGCTTGGCAAGACACTAGTTATTGAGCTAGGATTTGTAAGTACATCAACAATAGAGTCTGCGGTAGATTGATATGTAAATGCACTTTCCCCATCATATAAGGACAAGCCTCTACCAGTTCCAAACCAGGTTAGAGAATCACCCATCAGTTTAATTTCTGCAACTACATTACTATTAAAACCATCCTCAAAAAAAGATGTCTCTCCATCAGTAGTTGATTTTAAGCTATACCTAAAAGGACTAGGGTTTTGACTAAATCCTAGCGCTGAGAGCAGTATATAAATAATTAATCTATTGTATAACAACTTCATGTGATGCACTTAAACTATATTCATCATTTTTATCTTGAGCTACAAAGTCCCAGCGGAATGTGCCCGTTTTTGTTTGATAGTTTGGATCAGTGTTACCACTGCCAAATACAGGAATTTTAAAACTATAAATTCCATCTCCACCTAAAATATCCCCGCTAGTTATATCAGGTAAATAAATTACATCACTGCTTCCATCATCATATAAATAAATGTAATTACCGTCGTTCATTATAGAATCACCTTCAATATGAAAAGAGGTAAACCCAACCCACTTTATATTATTTAATCCATCTGCATCAAAAACTTTAGCCCCTACTAAATGCAAAGAAAGAGTCGCTCCACTAGGCCTAGTTATTATTGAATCAGCATTTATACTAATTATTCGCGGTATTATATTCCCTATTCTAAAAGAGGATGATTGTCGTTCTATTTTTCCAATGTAAACCGCTAAAACATTTAGATAAACACTTCCGGAGTCATCGCCTAAAGTATTTTTGATATTTAAACTATCATTATCAATTTTAATTGTAAAAATATTATCTATCGATATAATGTCACCACCAGTACCATCATCTAAAAGCATCAAACTATCTGCTGTATTTTCTAAATTAGTTCCAAACCACTCTACTATAACTTTATCGAGTTCTTTGCCTTCAAACTCAGGCTCAATTTTAGAACTAATATATAATTCATTGGTATTCTGGTGAAAATTAAATTGTGTGTCAGAAATAGAAACC
Source organism: uncultured bacterium (assembly GCA_938092125.1). Lineage (GTDB taxonomy): Bacteria > Fidelibacterota > Marinisomatia > Marinisomatales > UBA1611 > TMED80. Next base: position 934 of record CALKMQ010000213.1, on the reverse strand, counting down.
ATTTCATTGTCATTTGACTCTTCAACTTCACAGCCAACAATTAGGAAAAGAGTAGCTATAACGATATAATTATAAAATTTTATTTTCATGATACTTTTGAACATCTTATTGATCAGTATAAAATTTACGATTAAATATGTAATCCACCATTAACATACCTACCTGCCCAAGACTTTCAGAACTGCAGTTTTTAGGAGTGTCTTCAACCGTGTGCCAATAATTTTTAAAAGCATTTGGATATCTAAAATCAATAATATCAATTGATGGTATCCCTGCATACTGATATAATGGCACATGGTCATCATAGATCGAAGGACCGACCACACCTTTAAAAGCATCTAGTTTTAAAATTTTAGCCCTATCCCATAATTTTCGAATTAATTGACTGTGAAAATTTAAAGAATTCCGCTCTATTGGAAGAGAGAGTTGCTTATCTCCAACCATATCAAGAATTATTGCTTCTTTTATATTTTTTATTGGCAGGTTTTTCGCAAAGTAAATAGACCCTTGACAATAGCTTTCATTTTCACCGGAAACGCCGCTATCCTCTGCATCAAAAAAAACAAAATTAATTCCAATATCGGGGCGATTATCACTTAATAGATTAACCAATTCCAAAAGAATAGCTACACCCGATGCACCGTCGTTAGCACCTATTATAGGCTTTTCATAGTTTCTACTATCCGCATCCTGATCAGCTAAAGGACGGGTATCCCAATGCGCGCCAATTAAAATTTGAGTATTGCTTGTAGGGTTGACCCTAGCAATAATATTTGTTCCATTATGATTTTTATTTTCAAGAGCGCTTTTAAATGAAAAGTCTTGCACAATAACGGTGTCAGCTCGTTCCTGGACAAAATTCAATATGTATTTTTTTGTCTTTGCGTGCCCATCTGAACCCGGATTTCTAGGACCAAATTCGCACTGAGCTAAA
>CALKMQ010000212.1 GCA_938092125.1 uncultured bacterium | reverse complement strand
ACAATGGATTTAAATAATATATCAACTCGTCATGTTAGTGCACAGGAAATTATATTGTACATGGCGGCTTACGCTCCGGCATTTGGAATGCTTGGTACGGTATTAGGGTTAATTATTATGATGAATAAATTTCAAATGTCTGGAGAAACATCATCTGTTGATTTTAATGTCGCAGATCAATTTCAGTCTCTCCTAGTAGGGATGGGCACAGCTTTAATTACCACTTTTTATGGCGTTTTTTTAGCAAATATGGTTTTTTTACCTTTAGGGGGAAAATTAAAACGAAGATCTGAAAATGAAATAATGTTAAAAAACATAGTTTTAGAAGGCATTATAAGTATTCATGGTAGGGAACATCCAGTTTTAATTAAAGAAAAATTGATGACTTTTGTAGCTATGTCTGAAAGAAAAACTCTTGAAACCCAAAAAGAATAATTTTGCAAAACCAGAAAATATCACAAGAGTTAGCTAGAGCTAAAACCACAGCCTGGGCATTAACATTTGCCGATTTAACAACTTTATTGCTAACGTTTTTTGTTTTATTACTTGTAATCTTAAATGATGCTGAAGCTCATGTTGATCGATTAGTGAATATTATTTTAGATGAGACCGAGAGAGAACTAAGAACACTTCAACAAAATAATTTAGTAGAAATTGAGAGAGTAACTAAGGGAATAAAAATTACTCTTACTGGGTCTAAATTATTTAAATCTTTGTCTGCAGATTTAAATCCAGAGGCGGATCCAATATTAGTTCAAATTGGCGGACTAATTCGGACATCTACATTAATGAACATATATAAACAAAAACGATGGAAGCCTCTTTTAAGCAGAATAAGTGAAGGGCAAGACACTCTGAATATTGAAATAAGAGCAGAAGGCCATACAGATGATAAACCAATACCTATGAACTCTAAGTTTAGAAATAATTGGGAACTAAGTTCTGCTAGAGCTTTGAATCTAGTACAAAGACTAAGTGAGCTTGCAGAAATGGATCAGCACTATTTCTCTGCTCTCGGTTATGGTGAGTTTCGTCCGAAAATTAGGTTACGCAATATTAAAAATAGAGCTGAAATAGAGGAAGCGAGGGCTCAAAATAGAAGAGTTGAAATATATTTTGATGCATTTATCAGATCGAAAAATGAGAGTATTAAAAATCTTTAATAAGAGAATAACGTGCTTTTTGCTTTTTTGTTTTTGTTCTCATTTTAATATTCAGGCTCAAATACAGAGTAGCACCACGAATAATAATCAAACCCAAGACTGGATTTTTGGAGACGGGCCAGAGCCAAAATGGGTTATTGAGCTTTTGCACGGTGCTTATCAAAATGTAAAAGAAGATAATAGTTTTATTTTAAAAGTTCCGGTTGCGGGATCGGGTATTAAGTATTCTGCTTCTGTTGATGGGAATGCTGAAATAAAACAGGATGGTGATTATCTAATTATTACTCCAGAGAAAGATTACCACGGTACAATATTAGTTAATCTTAATTTAGATATGAGTTTTATATTGAACGTCCAGTCTGTAAACGATAAACCATCTTTGTCTAATACAGATAATAAAACAATAAAAGAAGATGGAATCTTTAGGATTGAGTTATCTGCAAAAGATGCTGAAGGAGACGAATTAACATATGGTGCTACTGCTGATAATGGCGCTACTGTTAAAATTATCAAAAATAATTTAACTATTTTACCTCAAAAAAATTATTATGGTCCTATTAATGTTAATCTTGCTGTTTCTGATGGTAAGTCTACTGATGAATCTAGTTTTATATTAAATGTTGAGCCAATAAACGATGCACCAGTTTTAGAATCTATTTTATCTAAAACTATGGAAAATAAAAATTATGTTGATCTTTTAATGTCTGGATCAGATATTGATGGTGATAAATTGACATACTCGGTCACTGGGGGTGATGGTGTCGATTTTGATGTAGAAAAAAACAAAATAGTGGTAAAACCTAAGAAGAATTATCGTGGATCTACTGCAATTAATCTCACAACCTCAGATGGTAAAAGTAGTGTGGATACTAGTTTTACGCTTATCAACCCCTTGCCTGGCTTATCTGCCTTCGCTCCTCAATCAATGCTAGAAGATGAAATACTAACTATCGTTTTAAATACAAGAGATGCTGAATCAGACCCGTTTAGTTATAGGGTTAGAGAAACTGAAAACGCAAATATAGAGATTAATGATAATGAATTAAGTATCATTCCAGATAAAGATTATTTTGGAGAGTTGATTTTAAACTTAAACATTTCAGATGGTGAAGACTCAACTAACTTTAGCTTTAATGTTAATGTATTACCGCAGCCTGATTTTCCGATTGCTTATGCGGGCAATGATACAACAATAAGCAGTGGCTGTAATTCAAGTTTATTTTTAGATGGAAGTAAATCATATGATGTGGATAATGATATAGCTAGCTATAAATGGACCTTACTAAGTGATAGCAGCATTGTTCTTAATAGTAAAAAGGGAATGTATAAATTTAAAAACTTTAAAAAAGATGTGTATCAAAAGATTCTACTGACTGTGTCTGATAGTAAAGGATTAAAAGCATTTGATACAATAAATGTAAACATAATAAACGATGAAGCTCCTTTAGCAAACGCCGGAGATGATTTTATTGCACCATTTGATAAATTTGTAAGGCTCGATGGATCAAGGTCGGTTGATGATGACAGTAAAATTACGTATTTCTGGAGCATAATATCTGGAGATATATCTTTTAGTAAAATTGAGAGAATAAAAAGAGATCCTGTTTTCAAATACCCTTCAGAAATTACTAAGCCTAAGAATTTTACTGCATTACTAAAAGTTCAAGATGCGAATTCTTTTTGTTTCTCAGTTGACACAGTTCTTATAACTTGCTTGCCCAATGTTGATATGGCAGATAGTACGGTTAAATATGAGATTGTTAGAGCAAGTAAAAAAGATAATAGAGTATTTATTGATTTAAATGTGACGAACAAGCAATTCTGGCCATTTGATTTTGCAGCGTTTACGTTGATTTCCGTAAAAAATGAAGATAATAAGCTTGGTCAAATTGACCCATATAAAGGGAAAAATACTGTAAAATATGGAATAGAAAAGGAAGAAAAAGTGGGGGTAGAATTAGTTTATAATTTTGATTCTCCACCACAAGAGGTAAGTATAGTTTGTAAGTCAAATATGGCATTAACTGCAGATACTGTATTTTTCAAGCAAAGTTTTTAATTATCAATAACCTTGAATATTTTTTCTCCCGGTTTTACCATTTTATATTTCTCTCTGGCAATTTTTTCGATATAGTTTAAATCATTTTCTATTTTATTTTTTTCATTTTTTA